>JBBSUL010000001.1:0-60347 GCA_038234375.1 Solirubrobacterales bacterium
AACATCAACGTCCCCGCCGGCGAGCCTGACGGCGTCGAGGTCGCCCGCCTGGGCCGGCGCATCTACCGCGACCGGCTGGACCTGCAGGACGGTCCGTCCGATCCCGCGCAGCCGCGGCGCTTCTTCATCTACGGCGCCGAGCCGGGGTTCGAGGACGAGCCGGGGACCGACCTGTCGGCCGTGCACGCCGGGCGGATCGCGGTGACCCCGGTGCACCTGGACCTCACCCACCACGACGGGATCGGGGCGCTGAGCGTCGCCGGCCTGGAGCGGCTGCTGTCCCCGGCCGCCGCCGACCTGCCAGGGCCGTGACCGCGGCCGGCCCGGACCCCGTCCCCGACGACGTCGCCGACCGGACGCGGACGCTGCACGAGCAACTGCACCACCACGCGCAGCGCTACTACGTCGACGACGACCCGGAGATCGCCGACGACGAGTACGACGCGTTGCTGGACGAGCTGCGGGACCTGGAGGCCGACCATCCGCAACTGGTCACCCCCGACTCGCCGACGCAGAAGGTCGGCGGGGCGGCGGTCAGCTCGCTGGTCAAGGTCACTCACGAGCAGCCGATGCTGTCGCTGGCCAACGCGCGGACCGAGGAGGAGCTGCGGGCCTGGGTGACGCGAATGCGCAACCACCTGGCCCGCGAGGGGATCGACGACCCCGCGTTCCGCTTCGTCTGCGAGCCCAAGGTCGACGGCCTGGCCATGTCGCTGCTGTACCGCGACGGCGTGCTGGAACGCGGCGCGACGCGCGGGGACGGCGAGATCGGGGAGGACGTCACCCACAACCTGCGCACCATCGCCACGATCCCGCAGCAGCTGGCCGTCGCAGACGAGCAGGCCCCGCCCGCGGTCGTCGAGGTCCGCGGCGAGGTCTACATGTCGCTGCCCGACTTCGCTGCGCTGAACGAGCGGCGCGCGCAGCGGGGGCAGTCGACGTTCATGAACCCCCGCAACAGCGCGGCGGGGACGATCCGCCAGCTTGACCCCAGGCTCGCCGCCGAGCGCCCGCTGTCCTTCTGGGCCTACGGGATCGGCGTGACCGACGGGCTGAGCTTCGACGCCCACCACGCGGGCCTGGGCTGGCTGCGCGAGCAGGGCTTCCCCGTCAACGGCGACATCGTGACGCTCGACGACGAGGACGCCGTCGTGGCCCAGTGCCTGGCCTGGCAGGAGCGGCGATCGGGCCTGGACTTCGAGATCGACGGCGTCGTCGTGAAGGTCGACGACCGCGAGCAGCAGCGGCGCCTCGGGGTCGTGGGCCGCGACCCGCGCTGGGCCATCGCCTGGAAGTTCCCGCCGACGATGAAGGTCACCACGCTCACCGACGTCATGTGGAACGTGGGCAAGTTCGGCGACCTGCACCCGTTCGCCGTGCTCGAGCCCGTCGTGGTCGGCGGGGTGACCGTCAAGCTGGCCACGCTGCACAACGAGGAGGACCTGCATCGCAAGGACATCCGCGTCGGCGACGAGGTCATCGTGCTGCGGGCGGGGGACGTGATCCCGCAGGTGCTCTCCCCGGCCCCGCACGCCGTCGAGCGGGAGGGACGGGCGCAGGCGCCCGAGCCCCCGGCACGCTGCCCGGACTGCGACACCGCCACCGTCAAGCCCGACGACGCCGTGTTCACCAAGTGCCCGAACCGAGCCTGCCCGGGCCGTCAGTGGCAGCTGCTCAAGCACTTCGTCAGCCGTGGCGCCATGGACATCGACGGGCTGGGGGAGACCCAGGTCGCGCGCCTCATGACGGAGGGCCTCGTCGCCACCGCCGGGGACTTCTACCGCCTGACCAGCGAGCAACTCCAGGCGCTGGAGGGCTTCGGTCAGGTCAGCGCGGACCGGAAGATCGCCGCGATCGAGGCGTCGAAACAGCAGCCGTTCGCCCGGGTGCTGTTCGCGATCGGGCTGGAGGAGGTGGGGTTCGTCACCGGCCGCAGCCTCGCCCAGCAGCTGCGGACGATCGATGCGCTCCTGGCGGCCACGCCCGAGGAGATCCTCGCCACCCCCGGCGTCGGACCGATCATGGCCGCGCGGATCGCCGACCAGCTCGAGGACCCGCAGATGCGCGAGCTCATCGAGGACCTGCGCGGCGTCGGACTGCAGTTGGCCGAGGCGGGGCCCCCGCCCGGCGAGGGCACCTTGAGCGGGCAGACCTTCGTGCTCACCGGGACCCTGCCGACGCTGACCCGCGAGGAGGCGACCGAGCGCCTGGTCGCCCAGGGCGCCAAGGTCACCGGGTCGGTCTCGAAGAAGACGGCCTACGTGGTGGCGGGCGAGTCGGCCGGCAGCAAGCTGGAGAAGGCCGAGCGCCTGCAGGTGCCGGTGATCGACGAGGCCGCGCTGCTGGCGCTGCTCACGGGCGGTAGCTGACCAGGGCGGGCACCATGCGGTCCTCGACGGCCTTCGCCGAGCCGGCGTTCATGTGGTTCTCCAGGAACGAGAAAGCCAGCGTCCGCCCGGTCTTGGTCCGGCAGTAGCCCGACAGCGCGCTGACGTTGCGCAGCGTGCCGGTCTTGCCGCGGCAGCGGCCCGCGGCGGCCGTGCCGCGCATCCGGCGGCTGAGCGTGCCGACCCTGCCGGCCACCGCGAGCGAGTCCATCCACCCGTCGTTCAGATCGGACTCGTACATGCCGCGCAGGAGGGTGACGATCTGCTCCGGCGACGCCCGGTCTGACCGCGACAGGCCGCTGCCGTCACGCAGCGTCGGCCGGACGTTCAGCTCGCGCAGCTCGGCCCGCACCACGGTGAGGCCGGCCGACGTGGAGCCGGCGGTGCCAAAGGTCGCTCCGAGGTCCTTGACCAGCGTCTCGGCGTAGAAGTTGTCCGACGGCTGGTTGGTGATCGCCGCCAGCGTGAGCATCGGCGGGGACAGCAGGGTGCCCACGACCGCCCCCGGACCGCCGGGCGCCTCGGCCACGCGGCCGGCCCGGGCCGTGCGCCGCACCTTCACGCCAAGCTTCTGCAGGAAGAACCCCAGGCGCGCGGCGGCGACGGTCGCGGGGCCGCCGGGCGTCGCCCGGCCGTGGCCCCAGGTCAGCCCGGCCAACTGGCCCCCGAGGTCCGAGTCGGGCCGGTAGCCCGAGTCGTAGCTGCCCCGGCGGCTGTCGAAGAACGAGTCGTCGCCGACGACGCCACCGGTGACGGACTTGACGCCCGTCTGCTTGACGATCGCGCCGGCCAGCCCCTGCAGGGCGACGTCGTTCAGGCTCGGGTCCCCGCCGCCGACGAGGTACAGGTCCCCCGCGAGCGTGCCCGCCGCGCTGACCGCGGCGTCCTCGGCGAGCCGCGCGGTCGTGCTGAGGGTCCCGTCAGCACCGAAGCGGCGCAGCGCGGCGGCGGTGGTGAAGAGCTTCTCGTTGGAGGCCGGGGCCAGCTTGGTCGTCGCCTTGCGCGAGTACAGGACCCGCCCGCTGGTGAGGTCCACGACGTACGCGCCCGTGTCCGCGCCCAGCCGGCGCGACTCGCGCTTGAGCTTGCCGGCCAGCTCCGTGCGGTTGCGGGCCTGCGCCGTCTCGGCGACCGCGACGGCGAACAGGCCGGCCACCGCGAGGGCGCAGAGAAGACGGGCAGGGCTCAGCGAGCGCATCGGCATGCAACGGTACGCAACACGGCCGACGGCCCGTGGTCGCGGTGCCTCACGGTCCTCGCACGCCCCGGTCGCGCGTAGACTCAGGGCCCATGGGCAAGGTCGTCAACCTCGACCCCGGCGACGCGCGCGGGTCCACCGGCTCCAAGCGCCCGGACGGCACCCGCCGCCGCAAGCACTCCAAGACGGCGCTCGTGCTGGGGGGAGGGGGCTTCACCGGCGGCGTCTACGAGGTCGGGGCGCTGCGGGCGCTGGACCTGCTGTCGGTCAACCGCACGATCAACCAGTTCGACGTCTACGTCGGCACCTCGGCGGGCGCGATCGTCGCCTCGCTGGTGGCCAACGGCGTGACGCCGGAGGAGATGATGCGGGTCGTCAACCAGCAGGTCCCCACCCCCTTCCGGGACGTGGACCTGGGCCAGATGCTGCGTCCCAACGTCCGCGAGTTCGCCCGCCGCGGGGTGATGCTGCCCTGGACGCTCGCCGGCCTGGCGCGCGAGCTGATTCCCCGCCTGGGGACCGTGACGGCGATGGACGTCGTGATGGGGCTGGCGGAGGCGCTGCCCAGCGGCATGTACTCGGGGTCGGGGATCGAGGGCTACGTGCGGACCGTGCTCCAGGACCCGGACCGCAGTGACGACTTCCGGGCGCTGGAGCGTGAGCTGTATGTCACCGCCACGGACCTGGACACCTGCGAGCGGGTCGTGTTGGGGGCCGCCGGCTGGGACGACGTGCCGATCTCCACGGCGGTGCGCGCCTCGACGGCGATGCCGATGATCTACAAGCCCGTGAGGGTCCGCGAGCGTGAGCTGGTCGACGGCGGCATCGTGTCGACCACGAACCTGGACATCGCGGTGGAGGCGGGGGCGAAGTTCATCGTCGTCATCAACCCGCTCGTGCCTTACGTCAACGACTTCACGGACACGGTGCGCACGCCGCTGGGCTCCCGGGCCCGGCACATCAGCGACATGGGGTTCCCCCAGATCGGCTACCAGGCGTTCAAGCTGCTGGCCTACCAGCGCCTGCACGAGATGGCCCGGCAGTGGGAGGACCGCTACCCGGGGGTGGACATCCTCCTCATCGAGCCCGAGCCCGACGACGAGCTCATGTTCCAGACGTCGATGATGAACTACACCGCGCGCACCGACATCGCCCGGCACGGATTCCAGTCGGTGACCCTGAAGCTCACCGAGGACTACGACCGCCTGCAGGAGATCTGCGAGCGCCACGGCCTGGAGATCTCGGCCACGCGCGTGAGGAAGGTCGTGCAGCACTTCGGGGCCGACGAGCCCGAGCGCACCCGCGCGTGGCGCAAGATCCTCGAGCAGACGACCGGGGCGCTGCTGCGCCAGTCCTCCGGCGACTGACGCCAGACCCGGACCACACGGAGGCCGGGCTCAGCCGCGCACGAGCTCGGCGGCGCGCAGCGTGCGCACCAGCAGCGCCTCGGTCGTCGGGACGGTCATGCGGACCCCGCCAGGGTCCCCGAGCTGGGCTCCCGGCGCCACGACGATGCCCAGGCGCCGCAGGGCCGCCGCCAGGCCGTCGCCCGTCTGCGCCGGATCGGCGACCCAGAGCACGTTGGCCTGGCTGTTGGGCACCCCGAAGCCCAGGTCGACGAGCTCGTCGCGCAGCTGCGCGCGCAGCGGCGCCAGGCCGGCCGCCCGGTCCCGGGCCAGCGTGGGCAGGCTGCGCAGCGCCTCCAGCACCCCGGCCTGGGCGAGCTCGTCGAGCCCGAGCTCGTCCCTCAGGCCGGTCAGCAGCGGCTGGGAGCCGTCCGCGCCCAGCGCGTAGCCGACCCGCAGGCCGGCCAGCCCCCACGCCTTGGAGAACGTGCGGAACAGCAGCATGCGGGGGTGGTCGTCGAGCAGGCCGACGGTGGCGTCGACGTCCTCGGCGTCGGCGAAGTCGCGCAGCGCCTCGTCGACGAGCACGACGACGCGCTCGGGCAGCGCGTCGAGCAGGTCCGCCAGCGCGCCTGAGTCCAGCAGCTCCCCGGTGGGATCGTTCGGGTTGCACAGCGCGACGAGCCGCGTCCTCGGGGTCACGGCGGCGAGGATGGCCTCCGCCGAGAAGCCACGGACGGGGACCGGGTGCGCCCGGGCGCGACGGGCCATGAGCGGGTACAGGCCGTAGGACGGCCAGGGGGTGATGAGCTCGTCCGCGGGATCCTCGACCAGGGCCTGCGTCGCGGCGGTGAGCAGTGAGGCGGCGCCCCCGGCCACGACGATCCGCCCCTCGGGGACGCCATGGCGGACGGCCAGCTCCCCGCGCAGGGCGCCGGCGTCGCGGTCGGTGTAGCGGTGCAGCCCGCGGCGCGCGACGTAGGTGATCGCGTTGACGACGACCGCGGGCGGGACCTGTGGCCACGTCGTGCGCGCGAGGTCCAGCGGCTCCACCCGGGTCAGCGCCGGGGCGCGGCGTTCGGCGGCGTCCGCGCGCTTGCCGACGTTGACCTCCTCGTCGGTCAGCGCCTCGAACTGCCGGTAGCGGTCCAGCAGGCCCATCGGCCGGCGCTCAGGCCTGGCCGGAGACCGACAGCGAGCCCAGGCCGCCGATGAGCAGAAGCCACAGCACGAACGCCGAGCCGCCGACGACGGCGCACACGCCGAAGACCGTGCCCAGCACGCCCTCGCGCTGGTCGTGGCCGGCGGCGCGGCGCACGAGGACCCAGGTGTGGTCCAGGCGCTTGAGTCCGGCCAGGCCGCTGAACAGGACGGCGAGCAGGACGACGAAGCCCAGCAGGATGCCGAGCGACACGCTGCCGGACCGGTACTGGACCTGGGAGGCGACCCACAGCGAGCCGGCGGGGATCGGGCCCCAGAACAGCAGGTTGAGCAGGATCTGGAGTGTCAGGAGGGCGGCCGCGAGGATGCCGTCGAACCGGCGCCGTGCGGTGGTCCCGGTGTCCGGCAGCTCCCGGTAGTGCAGCGGCGCCGTCCCCGGCCGACGGCCGACGAACAGCCCTCCGTTGTCGGTCGGGTCGGTGCGCACGCCTCTGAGGGTAGCCCGGGGGCCGCGACGGGCCGTCAGATGGGGTTGGGCACGTCGACGAACTCGTGCCGGATCCCGAAGCGCTCGGCGAGCAGGTCCCCCAGGCGGCGGACGCCGAAGGTCTCGGTGGCGTGGTGGCCGGCGGCCAGGAACGTGATGCCGTAGTCGCGGGCGATGGCCATGGCGCGCTCGGCCGGCTCGCCGGTGACGAAGGCGTCCAGGCCCAGAGCGATGGCGTCGTGGACGTGGTCGGTCGCCGCGCCCGACACGATGCCCACCGTCCGGACGGGGTCAGGGCCGTCCAGGAAGGCCAGCGGCTCATGGCCGCCAGTCGCCTCGCGGACGCGGTCCACCAGAGTCTGTCGGGGGATACCGTCGCCTCCGAACCTGCCGCGTACGCCGAGCGGCTGGCCGCGGTGCTCGGCGAACGGAGCGACGTCGGCCGCGCCCAGCGCGGCGGCGAGCAGCGCGTTGTTGCCGTGCTCCTGGTGCCCGTCGAGCGGCAGGTGGTAGGCGGCCAGGGCGATGTCGTGCTCCAGCAGGACGCGCAGGCGCCGCACGGCGACGTGGTCCAGGGTGCGCGGGGCGCCCTCCCAGAACAGCCCGTGGTGGACGAGGACCAGGTCGGCGTCCAGCGCGGCCGCCCGGTCCAGCAGCTCCTGGTGCGCGGAGACCCCGGTGACGACGGTGGCGACGTCGCCGGTGGCGGCGACCTGCAGGCCGTTCGGGCAGTAGTCCGCGAACAGCGACGGGGACAACAGATCGTCCAGATGGGCGATGAGTGAGCAGAGATCGGTCATGAGCGTCGGCGGTGCCTTGTCGCGGGTCCAAGTCCACGCTACCGTGCGTGCACGCGACGCCGGGGGCCACGCAGGCAGCCGGCGTCGTGTCTGAGGAGATGACCCCGACCGCGACGCCCGCGTCGCCGCGTCCCGCACCGGTGCGCGGCGCCGGCGAACCCACCGACGTTGATCTTGTCGCCCGCGTTCGCAGGGGGGACGAGGTCGCCTTCGAGCGCCTGTACGCGCGCTACCAGCGGCCGATCGGCGGCTTCGTCGGCGGCATGGTGCGCGACTCCGGGCGCACCGAGGACATCGTCCAGGAGGTGTTCCTGTCCGCCTTCCGGCGCCTGCAGGCCACCGAGCAGCCGGTCGTCTTCCGCCCGTGGCTGTTCGAGATCGCACGTAACGCGTCCATCGACCACTTCCGCCGCGCGCAGCGCGCGCAGGAGGTCTCGATCGACGCCGGGGGCGCGGGGCTCGGTGCCGCCGACCGCGGGCGGCTCGTCACGACGAGCCCCGCCCCCGATGTGGCCGTCGACCACAAGGAGTCGCTCGACCATCTGCGGGGCGCGTTCGGCGAGCTCAGCGACGCGCAGCACCAGGTCCTCGTGCTGCGCGAGCTGGAGGGGTGCAGCTACCGGGAGATCGGCGAGCGCCTGGGCATGAGCCGGCCGTCGGTGGAGTCGACGCTGTTCCGGGCCCGTCGCCGCCTGACCGCCGAGTACGCCGACCTGGCCAGCGGCGAGCGCTGCGTGCGGGTGCAGCGCATCCTGGCGGCCGCCCCGACCGGCCCCGGCGGAGGCCGCGCGCAGCGACGCCTGGCCGCCCACCTCTCCCACTGCCAGCCGTGCCGGCGGGCTGCCCACGAGGCGGGCCTCGACCTCGGCGCGATCGCGCGGCCCGGCCGCTCGGTGCGGACGCGCGTCGCCGCGTTCCTGCCGCTGCCGGCGTTCCTGCGCCGAGGGTCCGAAACCGGATCCGCGACCGGTACGCCCGGTGCGAGCTCGGGCCACGCCGCCGGCGTGGTGCACTGGTCGGCGTCCGCAGCATCGACCGACCCTGCGTTCTTCGCGTGGCTGAAGGCGGCGGCCACCGCCGCCACTGTCGCGGCGATCGGGCTCGGCGCCGGGGCCCAGACGCACGCCGTCGGCGGGCAGCTGGACCGGCTGCTGCCGGACCGGCCCGCGTCCGCGTCGCCGGTCCCGCGGTCCGCCGCCCCGGTGACCGTGTCGCGCCCGGAACGTGTCGCCGGCGGGGCAGCGGCGGCCGGACCGCCGGTCGGCCCGGCCGCCGCGGGCACGTCGAGCGTGGCGGCGCGGCCGTCCACCGGTGCGACCCCGCCGAGGACGTCGCCGGCCGGGCCCGGGAAGGGTGCGCCGCCGGTCGTCAAACCGATCCCGAGGCCGCCGGCGAGTGCGCCCGAGAGCCTGCCCGGGGTCGTCGCCGAGACGCTGGCGGTCCCGGTGCGGCCGCTCCCCGCGGTGACGCCGACGGCCCCGTCGCGGCCGTCCGCGGCACCGTCGCTGATGGAGCAGGTGGCCGGCGCGACCGTGAAGTCCGAGCAGACGGTGACCAACGCGACCACCGAGACCGCGTTGCCCGCGCCGCCCGTCCCCTGACGCCCTCGCCGTCGTCCCCGGCGCGAACGTGGGATACTGCAGGTCCTCATCGGGGCGTGGCGCAGCCTGGTAGCGCGCGCCGTTCGGGTCGGCGAGGTCCCCGGTTCGAATCCGGGCGCCCCGACTAGGAGCAGACCGCGGTCGACGACCCAGCCGCGGGCAGCACGGAGGCCCTGCGACCGCGGGGCCTTCGTCGTTCTTGGCCGGGTCACGCCACCCTGGCGTGGTCCCGAGACGGGGTCGCTCGCTGGCGGGTGCTCGTGACGCTCCACCGCGGCAGGCGGACGGTGAACTTCGCCCCGCCCCCCGGTGGCGTCGGCTCCCACCCGCTGCCGCCGCGCGCTCTTAGCAGTGGCCGGCCTGACGCTCGACGCCGGTGCGTTGATCGCCTACGAGCGTGCCGACGCTGGGATGCGCGAGATCCTCGCCACCGGTTCGCGCGGGGCATCGTCCCGACGGTTCCGTCGGTGGTCATCGCCGAGACGTGGCGGGGTGACGCCAAGGACGCTCGGGTCGACGGCTGCTGAAGGCCTGCGTGGTGGAGCCGCTGGACGAGCGCAGAGCCCGCGAAGCCGGGGCCCTACGCCGCCGGGTCGCCAGCGCCGGCGCGATCGACGCGTGCGTCGCCATCGGGGTCGGCAGGCGGGGCGACGCCGTGGCGACGTCCGACCCGGGGGACATGGAGCGCCTGCTCGGGCCGAGCGCGACGATCCTGCTGGTGTAGCGGCAGCGTCCCGCCGAGGAGCTGGGCGGCCTACCGTGAGAAACCCTCGGCGGCGACCGGCGTGAGTGCCGTGGCCGTTCGTTGCCTGCGGTGAGCGGCACGTCATGGGCCGTGCCGGCAACCCGAGCGGCCGATGATCGCGAGGGTGGCCACAGGAGCCCGGAATCCGTCCCTCTCTGTGGCCACCCCGGCCTGTCGACGCGGATCTCGACCTCGGTTCCGCTGCCCGGCGGGCGGCTGGCCGGCCGGAGGCTGACCGGCTGTCGGCGCGGACGAGGCGGACGTCTGGGGATCGCCTGGGACCACGTCGATCCGGTTGGGGATCCCCGGCCAGGGTAGACCCGGCCCATGAGCCCTACCGACGACGAGCTGTTCGGCGACGAGCACGTCCGCGCCTACCAGGAGACCGACGGCGAGCGCGGCTATCACTGGCGGGGTACGACGATCCTGCTGCTGACCACGACCGGCCGGTCGTCGGGCAAGCCGCGCACGACGCCGTTGATCCACCTCGTCGACGGGGACCGCTACGTGGTCATCGCCTCCAAGGGCGGCGCTCCGGAGGACCCCGACTGGTTCGCCAACATGCAGGCCGACCCGGTCGCCGAGGTGCAGGTCAAGGCCGACCACGTCCCCGTGGCGATGAGCGTCGCCGAGGGGGACGAGCGCGCCCAGCTGTGGGACGCGATGGTGCAGGTCTGGCCCGCGTACGTCGAGTACGCCGAGAAGACCGACCGCCAGATCCCGGTCGTCGTGCTCACGCCGCGCTGACGCGGATCGGGCGCAACGGTGGTGCGTCCCGCGCGGCACCGGGTAGGCGGTGACGCATGACGACCAGCGAGAACACCCACACGACCGTCGCCGTGCTCGGTGCCGGCGGCACCATGGGCCTCGGGATGGCCCGCAACCTGCTGGGTGCCGGCTTCGCCGTCCGCGCCTGGAACCGCACCACCGAGAAGGCACAGCCGCTGGCCGATGACGGCGCGGACGTCTGCGACACCGCCGCCGACGCCGTGACCGGGGCCGGCGTCGTGCTGACGATGCTCAGCGACGCCGACGCGGTGCTCGCGACGATGCTCGCCGCGGTCGGCCAGATCGGCGAGGACGCGGTCTGGGTGCAGGCGAGCACTGTCGGCCTGGAGGGCACCGCGCGCTGTGCGACGCTGGCCACCGAGCACGCCCTCACGCTCGTCGATGCGCCTGTCCTGGGGACGAAGGCCCCCGCCGAGGCCGGGGAGCTGATCGTCATCGCCGCCGGGCCCGACCGTGCCCGGGCGCGCGTGGAGCCCGTCTTCGACGCGGTGGGGAAGCGGACGCTGTGGCTGGACGAGGTCGGCGCCCCGACCCGGCTGAAGCTCGCGGTCAACGCGTGGATCCTCACGCTGGTGGAGGGGACGGCCGAGACCATGGCGCTCGCCGAGGGCCTGGGCCTGGACCCTCAGCTTGTGCTCGACCTCGTGGCCGGCGGGCCGCTGGACGTCCCCTACCTGCAAGCGAAGGGCAAGGCGATCATCGACCGCGACTTCACGCCGTCCTTCCGCCTGGCCCTGGCGGCCAAGGACGCGGGGCTCGTGCAGGAGGCCGGGCGCCGCCACGACATGGACCTGCCGCTGCTGGCCACCATCCGCGCCCGCCTGGACGAGGGCGCGCGCGAGCACGGGGACGAGGACATGATCGCCACCTGGCACACCAGCGCGCCCGACCGCGGCTGACGGGGCGCCGGCCTAGGGCTACCCGGCCGCGCGCAGGGGTGTCCGGTGGGTGCCGAGACGCGCGGGCGCCGTGTCCAGTGAGGTGGAGCGACCGGTTCAGTCGGGCGTTGCGTACCGGATGTCATAACCGCCAGACCCGAGTGACCCTCATGCTGCAGTCGAGTGTTGGCAACGCGGCGGGTTCCCAGGCCTCAGGCGCCGTCGGCCGGTCGTGCGCCCGGCAGCGGTACCCTCGACCTGAAGTTAGAGGTCACATAAGTGGAGGTCCCGAGCCCCGCCGAGGGCGTTCAGGCGGCGGCGGGGAACGTCCGAACGGGGCCGTGGACGCCGATGCTGACGCGGCTGCCGGGAGCGGGGGCCGGACTGCCGACGACCCGCGCGGAGAGCCGGACGTCGTCGGGGCCGAGGTCAAGGTCGACCACGGCGTCGTGCCCGTAGAACGTGACGTCGCGGACGTGGGCGGGGACCCCGTCCGGAGCGTCTAGGATGAGGTGCTCGGGGCGGATGAGCACCTGGGCCGGACCGGCGGCGACGGAGCCCGTCGCGGTCAGGGAGCCCAGGGCGCAGTGCGCGCGGCCGTCGGCGACGTGCGCGGGCAGGATGATGGCCTCGCCGACGAAGCCGGCGATACCGAGGTCGCCGGGAGCGGCGTAGACGTTGGCGGGTGCACCGACCTGGGCGATGCGGCCGTCGCGCATGACGGCGACGGCGTCGGTGAGCGACAGCGCCTCAGCCTGGTCGTGGGTCACGAGGATCGCGGTGGCCTCGGCGGCTCGCAGCGCGCGGAGCACGGCGCGCCCGGTCTGCACGCGCAGGTGCGCGTCGAGCGCGGCGAAGGGCTCGTCCAGGAGCACGAGCGAGGGGCGCGGTGCCAGGGTCCGGGCCAGCGCGACGCGCTGCTGCTGCCCGCCGGAGAGCTGGTGGGGGTAGCGGTCCATCAGGTCCTCGTCCAGTTCGACGAGCGCGAGGAGCTCGCGGACTCGGGAGCGAGCCCGCCGCTGGGCCCGGGGCAGGCCGAAGGCGACGTTGGCGGCGACGTCCAGGTGCGGGAACAGGGCGCCCTCCTGGGCCACGTACCCGACACGCCGTCGCTGCGAAGGCACCCACGCGCGGTCGCCGGTGACTGTCTGGCCGGCGATGGCGATGGTGCCCGCCTCCGGGCGCAGGAACCCGGCGATGAGGCGCAGCAGCGTGGTCTTGCCGCAGCCCGACGGTCCGAGAACGGAGAGCATGGTCTGGTCGGCGACGGCGAGCGCGACGTCGTCCAGGACCGGGCGACCGGGCTCGAAGCGCATGGACAGCCCGGTGATCGTCAGAGCGCTCATCGGGCGCGGTGGCGTCCCACGCCCGTGAGCAGGAGCGTCGCGGGGAGCGAGAGCAGGACCATGAGGGCAGCGTAGGGGGCGGCGGCCCCGTAGTTCAGATCGCCGGTCTGGCTCCAGAACGCGGTGGCCAGGGTCCGCGTCCCGGTCGGGGCCAGCAGCAGGGTCGAGGTCAGTTCGGTGACGACCGCGAGGAACACGAGGGCGGCACCGGCGCCGACACCCGGCGCCATGAGCGGGAGGGTGACACGGCGCAGGCGGGTCAGCGGCCCGGCCCCGAGGGATGCGGCGACGTCGTCCAGCAGCGGTGGTGCCTGCGCGAGCGCGGCGCGCTGGCTGATGAGCGCGCGCGGCACGTAGAGGATCACGTACGCCGTCACGAGCATTGTGGTGGTCTGGTAGAGCGGGCGGGCGTGACGCACGGTGATCGCGATGAGGGCCAGGGCGACGACGATGCCCGGCAGGGCGCTGCCGATGTACGTCGCGCGTTCCAGCACGGTGCCCAGGATGGACCGGCGGCGGCCGACCAGCCAGGCGACCGGGAGTGCGAGCAGGGAGGTGACGGCGGCGGCGAGGGCGGCCAGCAGCAGCGACGTCCCCGCGGTGCTCACGAGGTCGCCGAGCGGGAAGGCGGTCGAGGAGCCGGCGATCAGCCAGCGCGTGAGGCTGCCCAGCGGCACCCCGAGCGCGAGGACGACGAGGCCGGTCACCGCGGCCAGGACCGGCAGCGTCGTCGCGCCGAGGCGCACCGGGGAGGCGGTCCGCTGGGCCCCGGAGCCGACCCGGGCCAGCTGTCGAGGTCCGCGCAGGCGCAGGTCGGCCATGAGCAGGACCAGGCAGCCGAGGACGAGCACGGAGGCCAGCGCCGAGGCCTGCGGCCCGTTGAACGTGGACTGGTACTGGTCGTAGATCGCGGTGGTGAAGGTCGGGAAGCGCAGGTTGGCCAGGGCGCCGAACTCGGCCAGCAGGTGCAGGCCGACGAGCAGGCTGCCGCCCAGCAGGGCGGGCCGCAACTGCGGCAGCACGACCCGCCGGAACGTGGCCATCGGGCCGAGCCCGAGCGCGCGGGCCGAATCCTCCAGGGCCGGGTCCAGCCCCCGTAGGGCGGCGGCCACCGGGAGGTAGACCAGGGGGTAGTAGGAGAGGGTGACGATGAGCAGGGCTCCGCCGAACCCCTCCACCGACGAGGTCAGCGACGACCATCCGTAGCTGTTGACGAACGCCGGGACCGCCAGCGGGGCCGCGAGCAGCACGGTGAAGGTCCGGCGTCCGGGCAGCGACGTGCGCTCCACCGCCCATGCGGCGCCGACGCCGATCACCGCGCTGGCCGCCATCGCGCTCGCGGTCAGGCGGATCGTGTTGCTCAGCAGCTCACCGGTGCGCGGCCGGTCCAGCAGCCGGTACAGCTCCGCCGGGCCGACGTCCACCGTGAACTGCAGCACGAACCCCAGGGGGATCAGCGTCAGCAGAACCGCCGGCAGCGCGAGGGCGATTCCGCCCGCGCCACCGCGGGCGGCGCGCAGCCGCCGTCCCGCCCGAGGCACCCCAACCGTGGCGGACGGCGAGCTCAGAGGATGCCCGCGTCCTGCATCAGCGTCACGACCTGCCGGTTGTTGAGCTCGTCCGGGTCGACCACGGGCGCCTTCAGGGTGGCCAGCGGCGGCAGGGCGTCGTTCGCGGGCACCCCGCTGGCGATCGTGTACTCCAGTGCGGTGCTGTCGGCCAGGACCTGCTGGCCGCGCTTGCCGGTGAGGAAGGCGACCAGGCGCTGGGCGGCCTCGGCGCGCTTGCTGGACTTCAGCACCCCGGCGCCGGACACGCTGGTGAACGCGCCGGGGTCGCCCGCGCCGAAGAAGTGCAGCTTGGTGTTCTTGGAATCCGCGCCGGACTCCGCCTGGTCCTGGAACCAGGAGTAGTGGTAGATGACGCCACCCTCGATGTCCCCCTTGTTGACCGCGGACATGACCTTCGAGTTGCCCTGGTAGGCCACGGCGTTGCGCTTGAGACCGGTCAGCCACGCCTTCGTGGCGGCCGGCCCCTTGAGCGCCAGCACGGCGCTGACGATCGCCTGGAAGTCCGCACCGGTCGGCGAGTAGCCGAAGCGCCCCTTCCAGCGCGGGTCGGCAAGGTCCATGATCGAGGTCGGCAGGCCCTTGGCGGCCGGCTTGCCGGTGTTGTAGACGAAGACCGTCTGGCGAGCCGCAAACCCGACCCACTCGTTGTCGGCGGGCCGGTAGCGCGCCGGCACCTGACCGACCGTGGTCGGGGAGACCGGGGTGAACAGCTTCGCGTTGTCGACCAGCGTCATGGCCGGTGAGTTCTCGGTCACGAACACGTCGGCCGGTGACCGGTCACCCTCCTGCACCAGCTGGTTGGCCATCTCCAGATCGTCGCCGTTGCGCATGTTGACCTTGATGCCGGTCTCCTTGGTGAAGGCGTCGGTCATCTCCTTGAGCAGATCCTCGTGCTGGGCGTTGTAGAGCGTCACGCTCTGGGCCGACGGCGAACCGGTGCCGGACGAGCCGCCGTCGTCGGACCCGCAGGCAGCGACGGTCAGGGCGGCGGCGACGGTGGCGGCGGCGAGGCATGTGGTCCGGGACAGTCGTGGCATGAGCGAGGTTCTTTCCGCAGGAGTGAGGGTGCAGGCCCGCGCTGGTCGGTGCCGAGCGCATCGGGTTAGGCAACCCTACATGACCGCGCGTTAGGGTGCCCGAACTGGGTACGGGCGAAAGGTCGGCTCGCGGGTTCGCCCGGGCAGCAGGAGCGAGAGCAGTCCGGCGGCGAGGACGAATGCCGAGGACGCCCACAGGCAGGCCTGCAGTCCGTGCCACTGGTAGAGGGCTCCCGACAGGACGGTGCCCGCGAGGCGGCCGAAGGCGTTGGCCATGTAGTAGAAGCCGACGTTCATCGCGACCTTGTCCGAGTCCGCGTAGGCGAGGATGAGGTAGGAGTGCACGGCGGAGTTCAGGGCGAACACGACGCCGAAGAGCAGCAGGCCCACGACGACCACGGCCGCAGGGTCGATGTCCGAGCGCGATCAGCGCCGGGAACGCGGCAGCACGAAGGCCAGGCGCGTGGCGCTGCCGATCCGCGTCATGGCCCGGTCGGCGCCTCAGCCGGCGGGCTTCACGGCCCGGACGATCGCCGCGGCGGCCTGGTCGTGGACGCGGTGCGTCTCGCGGATCTCGACGTCCTGCAGGCCGGCGGCGGCCAGCGCCAGCGTGAACTCATCGCGGGTCAGCGCCCCGGCGATGCAGCCGGTCCAGGCGGCGGCGTCCGCACGGGTCGCCGCGTCCATGTCCTCGTCGGCGATCACGTCCGAGACGGCGAACCGGCCGCCGGGCCGCAGGACGCGGGCGACCTCGCGCAGGACCTGCGCCTTGTCGGCGGAGAGGTTGATGACGCAGTTGGAGATGACGACGTCGACCGATCCGTCGGCCAGCGGGATGCGCTCGATCTCGCCCTTGACGAACTCGACGTTGTCCAGCCCGGCGGCCGCGGCGTTCGCGCGCGCGAGGGCGAGCATCTCGTCGGTCATGTCCAGGCCGATCACACGGCCAGTCGGGCCGACGCGCCCGGCGCTGATGAACACGTCGCTGCCGGCGCCCGACCCGAGGTCCAGGACGGTCTCGCCCTCGTGCAGGTCGGCGACGGCGGTCGGGGCCCCGCAGCCCAGGGAGCCCGCGAGCGCGGACGCGGCGACCGCGGTGTCCTGCCCGGCGTAGTGGACGTCGCCGAACACCTGCGTGCCCGACGCGTCGGTCAGCGGCACCTCGGCGGGACCGCAGCACGAGGCCGGCGCCGCGGATCCCGCCGCCGCTGCCCGCGCGGCGGCGGCGTACGTCTCACGGACCGTCTCGCGGACGGTCTCAGGGTCACTCAGGTCAGCCATGCGGTCAGCTCCTTCAGCGCCTCGGGGCGCAGGTAGTAGTACGTCCATGTGCCGCGGCGCTCGGCGCCGAGGACGCCCGCGGAGACCAGCACCTTCAGGTGCTTGGCCACCGCGGCCTGGGACATGGGGAACAGCGGCAGCAGCTCGCACTGGCACAGGGCCTCGGGGTCGGCCTTGCGCACCGCGTCGACGATCCGCAGCCGGGTGGGGTCCGCCAGCGCCTTGACCACGGTCGCCAGCCCGATGGCCTCCGCGGCTTCGAGATCGGGGACCACGGCCGCCTCGCAGCAGCCGCCCGCCTGGCGCTCGCGGGGGGACATGACGGGGGCGGTCGCGGTCACGCGACCAACCATACACAACCAAACGGCTATGACATAGCCGTCTGGTGGTGGCTTTGGAGCGCCCCGGTGCGGGCCGTCGGCCTGTCACGCTGGGTCCATGACCTGGTGGCAGTGGGCGCTGATCGTTGGCGGCGCTGGGCTGGCCGTCTACGCGGCGTTCGTCGCCGGCCTGCTGCTCGCCGGCCGCCGCACCGACGCGCGTGCCCTCGCCGGGGTGGTCCCGGACTGCGTCGTGCTCGTGCGCCGCCTGCTGGCCGACGAGCGCGTCCCACGTACCGACAAGCTCCTGCTCGCCGCGCTGGTCGCCTATCTCGTGATGCCGCTGGACCTCGTGCCCGACGTCATCCCCGTCGCCGGACAGCTGGACGATGTGCTGCTCGTCGTCCTCGTCCTGCGCCGCCTGGCCCGGACCGCCGGGTCAGAGCTGCTGCGCGAGCACTGGCCCGGGCCCGAGGCGTCACTGCGGGTCCTGCTGCGCGTGGCCGCCGGCGGCTAGGCTTGCGAGCATGGACGACCGCAGCCAGGGGTCGCGAGCGCGCTGCGCGTGGCACGAGGCGGGGCGGTGAACCCGCAGACGCAGCCGGCCCCGGCCGCCGTCCGGGCCCGCGCCCCGGTCGGTCCGCCGCCCGCCGAGCGCGACCGGCTCATCCGGCAGGCCAAGGCGCTGTCGTGGCTCAGCCTGGCGTGGATGACCGTCGAGGGCGCGGTCGCAATCACCGCCGCGCTCGCCGCCGGGTCGCGCTGCTGGGCTTCGGCATCGACTCGGCGATCGAAGGCCTGGCGTCGGTCATCATCATCTGGCGCTTCACCGGCGCCCGCCGGCTCTCCGACGACGCCGAGCAGCGCGCGCAGAAGCTCGTCGCCGTCAGCTTCTTCCTGCTGGCACCGTACGTCGCGCAGGACGCCGTGCGCACGCTGGTGGCCGGTGAGCACCCGTCGACCAGCTGGGTCGGCTAGTAGGCGTCGGACAACGAGGTCATCCGCCCGATCGTGGCGAGGCTCGCGAGAACCTGCTCGGCGCTGATCGCCGCGTCGGGGTTGATGAGCCATTGGATCGCCAGGCCGTCGAACAGCGCGATCAGCGTCGACGCGAGCGCCGACACCTCGTCCGATGGCGCGTCGCCGTCTTCAGCCGGGGGCTGCAGGCCTGCCGCCACGACCCCGCGGAACTCACCGTAGGCGTCGGCGAGCCGCGCTCGCAACTCGTCGCTGCGCTCGGCCTGCGCGAAGGCCTCAGCGGCGGCCACGACGTACGCGCGATCCTCGGCGAGGGTGGACAGGAACCGGTCCAGGCTGCGGCCCAGCCGCTGGGCGGGG
The DNA here is from genome assembly GCA_038234375.1 of Solirubrobacterales bacterium. Classification (GTDB taxonomy): domain Bacteria; phylum Actinomycetota; class Thermoleophilia; order Solirubrobacterales; family Solirubrobacteraceae; genus Paraconexibacter. Next base: position 18,286 of record JBBSUL010000001.1, read on the forward strand.
GGTGCGTCGGTCACGTGCGGGGCGGTCATCGTGGTCTGGCCCCAGCGTCGCAGCGCCTCGACGACCGCGTCGTGCAGCAGGCGCTCCTTGGACCCGAAGTAGTAGTTGACCGCCGGGAGGTGCAGCCCCGCCGCCGCCACGATCCGCCGCGTAGTGGTCTGTGCGTACCCGTGTTCCTGCAGGCAGCTGATAGCGGCCTCCAAGAGGCGCTCTCGCGGATCCATGGAGGTGATGGTAACAAGCGTTTGTAACGCTTGTTAGGCTCACGCCATGTCCCCGGCACCGCCGTCCGCCCGAGAGCCCTCGAAGCTGCCCCTCCCCGGGCTCGCCCAGATGGCCCTACTCGCCGCGTTCCCGGTTGGGTACCTGGAGCTCTGCCGGCGCCGCCTCGGGCCCGTCTTCCGGGTCCCGTACCCAGGGTCGCCTCCGTTCGCCTTCGTCGCCGACCCGCAGCTCGCGCGCGACCTGTACGGACACGACCGCGAGGTCGGACGCGCCGGCGAAGCACGCGCGCCGTTCCTGACCCCGCTGGTCGGCGATGCGTCCCTGCTGTGCCTCGAGGGCGACGCGTGGAGGCGGCAGCGCGAGCTCATCGCGCCGGCGCTGCACGGCGATCGGGTCGTGCGCTGGCGCGAGGCGATCGGACAGATCACAAACGCCGAAATGGACCACTGGCAGCCGGGCCAGTCCTTCGCGCTGCGTCCTCGCATGCAGGCGATCACACTCGAGGTCATCCTGCGGCTGGTGTTCGGGGTGCAGGATGCCGGACGCCTCGAGCAGCTCCGCGCGGCGGTGCCCAGGTTGCTGGACCGGGCGTCGGTCGCGCTTCTCATCCCCGGTCTGCGTCGACGGCTCGAGCAGCCGGCGCTGACGCGGCTGCCCGGCAACCCGGTCCGGGCCTTCACGCGTCTGCGCGGCGAGGTCGACGCGCTGCTGTACGCGGAGATCGCCCGCCGGCGTGCCGAAGGGCGCGACCGCCTGCAGGAGCGGGACGACCTGCTGTCCGTCCTCATGGCCAGTCAGGACGAGGACGGCGAGGCGATGACCGATTCCGAGCTGCGCGATGAGCTGATCACGCTGCTGTTCGCCGGTCACGAGACGACGTCGACCGCCCTGGCGTGGACGTTCGAGCGGCTCGTGCGCTACCCGGACGCCCTGCGCGCCCTGCGCGACGATCTCGCCGCGGGTGGGAGCGGCTACCTCGACGCCGTCATCAAGGAGACGCTGCGCGCCCGCCCGGTCGTCTTCGACACGCCGCGCTCGCTCAGCCAACCGCTCGTCCTCGGCGACTACCTGCTCCCCGAGGGCTGGCTGGTCGCGCCGGCCATCCCGCTCGTGCACCGGGACGCCGAGCTGTTTCCCGACCCCGACGATTTCAGGCCCGAGCGCTTCCTGACCGACAGCCCGCCGGTCGCAGGGTGGATCCCCTTCGGCGGCGGCCAGCGGCGGTGCGTCGGATCACGGCTGGCGATGCTAGAGCTGCAGACGATCGTTGCCGCCGTGGTGACCCGCTTCGAGCTCACGGCGACCCGCCCGGCGGCCGAGCGCCAACGCGTCCGGGCCGTCACTCTGACCCCCGCGAACGGGGCACGCGTCACGCTCGGTCGGCGCCTCGGCGGTGGCTGACCGCTTTGCGCTGGTCAGATGTCCGGGTTGACGGGAACCTGTTCGGACCTGCGAGTCAGGCCGCCTGCCCGCGGATCGTCTGCGCCGAGTGCCAGGTGATCTGCAGGATCACGAGGGTGATGACCAGCCCGATCAGCGGGTCCCCGAGCGGGAAGCCGAGCGCCACGACCGCCGCGCTGCCGACGACCGACAGGCTCACCAGCCCATCGACGCGGGCGTGCTGACCGTCGGCGACGAGAGCGGGGCTGTCCAGGCGGGCGCCGGCGCGCAGGCGGACCTGGGCGGCGAGCTCGTTGCCCAGGAACCCGACGAGACCCGCGAACGCGAGGGCGCCGAGGTGGCGCAGGTCGGTGGGGTGCACCAGGCGGCTGACCGCCTCGAAGGCGGCCACGCACGCGCTGACGAAGATGGTCGCGACGACGAAGTACCCGGCGCTGCGCTCGGCGACGAACGACCGCAGGGCGAAGGCGATGGCCAGCGGGATCGCCGTCAACGCGTCTCCGGCGTTGTGAATGAGGTCGGCCAGCAGCGCGACGCTGTCGGTGGCCAGGAACACGACCGTCTGCAGGGCGGCGGTGGCCAGCAGGATCGCCAGGCTGGCGCCGACGGCGCGCATGCCCTCACGCGAGCGCACGATCGAGCGGTCGACGAGGCCGTGGCTGTGCCCGTGCCCGTGGTGGTGCGTGTGGTCCGGGGTCATGAGGCGACCGCCTCGGCCGGGTGCACGCGCTGCGAGACCCCGAGCGCGAGGTGCTGGACGTGGAAGATCGCCTGGTCCAGGAGCTCGGCGACATGGGTGTCGTGCAGCGCGTAGAACACCTGCTTGCCTTGCCGGTCTGCTACCACGAAGCCGAGCTGCCGCAGTGATCGCAGCTGGTGGGAGACCGCCGAGGCCTCCATGTCGACCGCGTCGGCCAGCGCCCCGACCGAGCAACTCCCTTCGCGCAGGCGGCCCAGGATCTGCACGCGGCTCGGGCTGGCGAGCATCTGCATCCGGGTCGCCACCTCGCGCGCAAGGGTCGCGTCGATCACCTCTGGTGGGGTGTGTTCTCCGGTGCGATGGCTCATCTGCATACATGATAGTAAGTTCAGATGTTCACTCCTACCCCGGAGTCGACTTCGGGCCGCCGACGGCCCGTCGACGTCGTGGTCAGCGCGTGGGTCATCGAGACCGTGGCCGACCCGCTGGCCGCCGTCACCGAGCTCCTGCGCGTGCTCGCACACGATGGCTTCGTCGTCTATGGGGTTTGGCTTCCGTATCGACTGTAGATACGGGGCCCGGCACGGGAAGCGGGGGCACCCACACACTCACCGCGGACAACTACGGATCTCCGCGATGCCCGGGGTCTGAGCAATGGGCCAGGACCAGAGGCCGAGCCCGTGGGCCCGAGCGCGCAGCGCGATACCACGCACTACAGACTGTAGGATCAACGTCGATGGCCGACCCTCGCCACACCTTCGTCTTCGCCGACCTCTCCGGCTACACGGCGCTGACCGAGGCGCACGGGGACGATGCCGCCGCCGACACCGTCGAGCAGTTCTGCGCCTTCGCGTGCGAGCGCCTGGACGCCCGCGGGGCCGAGCGGGTCAAGGGCATCGGTGACGCGCTCATGCTGCGCTGCGAGGACGCCGCCGACGGCCTGCGGCTGGGGGTGGAGCTCGTGTGGGGGATCGGCCGACGGCATGGCTTCCCCCGGGTGCGGGTCGGCGTCCACACCGGACCGGCCGTCCGGCGGCGCGGCGACTGGTTCGGGGCGGCCGTCAACCTGGCCGCCCGCATCGCCGACGCCGCCGAGGGCGGGCACCTGCTCTGCTCGCAGGCCACCGCCGAGGCGGCGACCGCCGACTCGGCGCTGCTGCTCACCGCTGCGCGCGTCCGGACGTTCAAGAACGTTGGCGACCCGGTCGCCCTGTGGGAGGTCACCCCCGTCGGCCTGGACATCGAGGGCGTGTGGCCGGTCGATCCGGTCTGCCGCATGGTCGTGGATCCGGCCCAGGCCAACGACCGGCTCGTGGTCGAAGGGGTGACCGTCGTGTTCTGCTCTCCGGCGTGCGCGGCGCGCTATGCACGTCTGCGCGGTGCTCCGGCGGCCGCCACGCCGTGATGAGCCCGTTCGCGATCATCACGATCCGCCTGGCCCCGGAGATCCACCTCGGACCGGTCACCCTCGCCTGGCACGGGCTGACGATCGCGCTGGGCATCCTGCTCGGCGGCCTGTACGCGGCACGCCGGGTCCGGCGCCAGGGCCTGCCGCCTGATCCGGTGCAGAACCTCGTCGGACTCGCGGGCCTCGGTGGCCTGATCGGCGGACGGCTGTTCTACGTCCTCGAGCACGGCGGCCCGCTGCTGGGCACTCGGGGGTTCACCTTCGACGGCGGTCTCATCCTCGCCGCGATCCTCATCGTGATCTACGTCCGCCGCACCCAGCTGCACAGCGCCTACCTGGACGCGGTCGCCATCGGCCTGCCGCTGGGGGTGGCCGTCGGGCGCCTCGGCGACGTCATCAACGGTGAGCACTACGGGGCCCGCAGCATGTCGTTCCTGGCCGTGCGCAACGCCAACCCGGACGCCCTGACGCCCGACCCGCGCTTCGCCTACGAGAACGGCGGCCTGTACGAGGTGCTGCTCGGAGCGCTGATCTTCGTGGTTCTGCTCGCGGTGCAGCGTCACGTTCGTCGCCCCGGAGACCTGGCGTGGCTGGTGTTCGCCCTGTTCGCCGTCGGTCGCTTCTTCGAGTTCTTCCTGCGGTCCGACAGCCCGAACCTCGCGCTCGGCCTGAACAACGCGCAGTGGACCAGCGTCGTGCTGCTGGCCGTGGTGGTGGTCGGGCGAACGGTCAGCGCCCGGCGCCGGGGACCGGCCGCAGCGACGCCAGGCTGACTGCCGCTGGGCCCGCCCGGTGCTCAGGTCGTGCCGGGCCGCGTGCAGGAGACCATGCCGCGCAGGCGGAAGGCCAGCCCGGCGCCCAGCAGGCCGACGCTCAGCACGCCGAGGATGGGCTGCAGGGGCGCCCAGTAGCTGAGGGCGCCGCTGACGCCCACCAACGAGACGACCAGCTTGTTGCAGATCGGGCAACCGACGGCGAACGTGGACAGCAGGGTGGCTCCGAGGGTCCGGCCGGAGCGGTCCCGGGTGCCGTCGGGAGTCGCGGAGCGCAGGTATGTCGCCGCGGTGACGCCCGCCAGCAGCGCGGACGCGGCCCATACGGGGTAGTTCCACCAGAGCACCGGGGTCATCCGCGTGTAGAAGCCGGTGCGGATCACCCCGGTCGGGACGCCGATGACCAGAGCGGCCACGATCGTCGCCGCGGCGGCCACCGCCCAGCGCGCGACGGTCCATGTCCGCAGCAGCGACAGCGCACCGCGGAGGCTTGGGGAGGTCTCGAACGATGCGGGAGCCGCGGCGGAGGACGCCATGTCCGGAAGTGTACGCAAAACCTACGCAATGTAGGAGACGTCGGTTCGTTGCCTGTCCGGTCCGCGCAGCGCACGGGCGAACGGAACTAAACGCCACAGTCGTGAACGCGCGTCGCCCGGCGGCGGGCGCGCAGCGGTCGGTTGTGTCGGTGTGCATGCTGATGGCACCGGGCGTCGCGGATTCGTGGCCCGGCCAACACCGAGCACGAGCGCGAAGACGGCGAGCGTGATGGGGATGTCGGCGACGTTGAACGACAGCCAGCTGATGTCCGCATGACCGTTAGAGTATTGGTTGTGAATGCGGATGAGACCTGCGAACTGCTGTGCATCGACGTGCCGAAGGCCGAAGCGCTGCGCCGCGCGCTGCCTGTCCTCGATGCGCTGGAAGCTGCCGCCGAGAGCGCGAAGGCGCTCTCAGACCCGACCCGTCTGCGGTTGGCTCTCGCGTTGCGAGAGGGCGGGGAACTGTGCGTGTGCGACCTGGCGTGGATCAGTGAGCGCCAGGACAAGCTCGTCTCTCACCATCTGCGCCAGCTGCGGGCAGGGGGGCTTGCACGGTCACGCAAGGACGGTCGGATGGTCCTCTACTCGCTGACCGACCGCGGCCACGTGCTTCTCGTGGCGGTAGCGGCCGAAGCAGCGGCCGAGGTGGCGTGATGAGCGAGACGCCGATGCTGCCGATGGCGGCGGGTTCGGAGCCTGAGGCACCCACCGTCGGGCCGGACGCGCAGCGCTTCCGCGTCGAGGGTATGGATTGCGCGTCGTGTGCCCGCACGGTGCAGAAGGTGGTCGCCGGCCTCGATGGCGTGCGTGCGGCGCAGGTCTCGTTCGGCAACGCGACGTTGCTCGTTGACGGCGACGTTCCTCCCGACGCGGTGCGCAACGCGGTTCGGCGCGCGGGCTACACCGCCAGTGAGGCTGGGCATCACCGTGACACGAGCACGCCGTTCTGGCGTCGTAGCCCTCGTGCGCTCTCGACGACGCTCTCGCTCGGGCTGCTGTTCCCGGCGGTCGCGGCGTCGCTGCTGACTGCGCCACGGGTCGTCAGCGAGCCGCTGTACCTGCTGTCGATGGGGGTCGGCGGCTGGCCGATCGCCTACGCCGCGCTCGGGGCACTGCGCCGCCGCACGCTCGACATGAACGTGCTGATGACGATGGCGGCGGTGGGTGCGGTTGGTATCGGTGGCTACGCCGAGGCAGCGTGGGTGCTGGTCCTGTTCGCCGTCGGGACCACGCTTGAGAGCTTCGCGCTGGACCGCAGTCGCCGCTCGGTCGAGATGCTGATGGAGCTCGCGCCCGCAGAGGCCAACATCCTTGTCGACGGTCGCGAGCAGACCGTGCCGGTCGAGGAGGTCGTCCTGGGCGCGTTGCTCATCGTGCGCCCCGGTGAGCGGCTGCCCCTCGATGGCGTCGTCGTCGAGGGGAACTCCTGCGTCGATGAATCCGCGCTCACTGGCGAGTCGGTCCCCGTGGACAAGGAATCGGGCTCCGAGATCTTCGCCGGCACGCTGAACGCCTTCGGCGCCCTTACGATGCGCGCGACCTCGGGCGCGGCGGACTCGACACTCGCGCGTGTCGCACAGCTGGTCGCCGACGCGCAGGGCAGCCAGGCGCCGTCGGAGCGGTTCGTCGACCGTTTCGCGCGCGTGTATACGCCGCTGGTGTTCGCCGCCGCGGTGCTCGTGGCGGTCGTGCCGACGCTGGCGGGCGGCGACTTCGACACGTGGCTGTACCGCGCGCTGGCGCTGCTCATCGTCGCGTGTCCGTGCGCGCTGGTCATCTCCGTGCCGGTCAGCGTGGTGTCGGCCATCGGCGGAGCCGCCCGGCGCGGCGTGCTCATCAAGGGCGGCCAGGCGCTGGAGGATCTCGGCCGCGTCACCGTCGTCGCCATCGACAAGACCGGCACCCTGACCGAGGGCCGCCCGTTGCTGGCGAGCACCACGGTCCCGGGCAGCGGGGACGAGCAGCAGCTCCTCGCCTTGATGGCGGGCGTCGAGCGCGGCTCCGAGCATCCGCTCGGGCTCGCGCTCGTGCGTGCCGCCGAGGAGTCGGGCATCCCCGTGCCCGCGGCGACCCAGTTCGAGGCGCTGCCGGGCCGCGGGGCCGTCGCCGTCGTTGCCGGCCGCCGGCTGTGGGCGGGCGGGCCACGCCTGGCCGCCACGCATGGCGCGACGCTGCCGGACGAGCTCGAGCGGGCCGAGGAACGCGGCGAGACGGCGGTCCTGCTCGGCGAGGGCGACCGTGTTCTCGCCGTTTTCGGGCTGGCCGACCAGCCCCGTACCCAAGCCGCCGACGCCGTCCGCGGACTCCGCGAGCAGGCTGACGTCGAACGCGTGGTGATGCTCACCGGCGACAGCGATCGCGTCGCACGCGCGGTCGCGCAGCGCACCGGCGTCACCGAGTGGCGAGCCGGCCTGCTGCCCGAGGACAAGCTCGCCGCCGTCCGCGCGCTGCGCGACGAGCACGGCCCGACAGCGATGGTGGGCGATGGCGTCAACGACGCCCCGGCGCTGGCCGGCGCGACGGTCGGCGTGGCGATGGGCGCGGCCGGCTCTGACGTCGCGCTGGAGTCCGCGGACGTCGCGCTGATGAGCGACAACCTCGACCGCCTGCCCGAGGCGCTCACGCACAGCCGCCGCGCGCTGCGCATCATGCATCAGAACGTCGGCATCTCGCTGATGACCAAGGCCGTCTTCGTCGTCCTCGCCCCGCTCGGCTATGTGACCCTCGTGGTCGCGATCGTCGCCGACATGGGCATCTCGTTGCTGGTCACGCTCAACGGCCTGCGGCTGATGCGCGCGACCTCCGGCGCCGTAAGCACTACCGACGTCACTGCCGCCCCGGTCCCAGCAGGCCGACCGGCCGTCTCGACCTGTGAGGACGGCTGCTGTGCGACAGAGAACCAAGCCGATGTCGTCGCGCTCGCTGCCGCTGCTTTTCTGGATGAGCGCGCGGCGAAGCCGGCGACCGGCGCCGAGCCGTTGGCCCTAGTCTCGCGGGCGGGTGGCAAAGTACTACGATAGATAGTTGATGCGCCGGGGTCTGTTCATCGTCGTGGCGGTCCTCGTCGTGGTGTTGGCGACTGCGGGTTCGGCTGGCGCGCATTCGGCGTTTCTGGGGTCAACCCCGGAGCCGGGGGCGCGCCTGGAGCGTGGCCCGCGTCTGGTGAAGTTGACGTTCACCGAGCCGCTGAACGAGCGGTTGAGCACGGCGACGGTGGTACGTCTGGGGAGCGGTGGAGGACCGGTGCGGACGCGCGGTCGGCCATCGGGCAAGCGCTTGATCCTGGAGGTGTTGGCCACGTTGCCGCGTGGGGCCTATCAGGTGCGGTGGCACACGGTGTCCACGCGTGACGGTCATGCGCTGGAGGGCACGTTCGCCTTCGGGGTGCGGGCGGCGGTGGCGGGCGGGGGTGAGCATGACGTGCAGCAGAGCCCGTTCGCGCGGCAGGGTGAGCTTCGGGTGGCGGCCCGCGTCCTGTTGTACGCGTCGCTGCTGGTCTTCGGCGGCGCGCTGTTGGTGCAGGCCATGCTGGGTGGTCGCGACGGGCGCTGCTGGCTGACGCTCGCGGACACAGGCGATCCGGCTCGTGTGCGGGTGAGCAGGCGTGAGCGTGCGATCGTGCTGCACGCGGGCTGCGTGGCGGTCGGGGCGGCCGCGTTGAGTGCGGCCGCCGATGCGGCGGACGCTGCGGGTGGGTTCTCGGCCCGCGGCCTGGCGGAGTTCCTGTTGTACGCCGACGCGGGTCTGACGCGCCTGGCCGTCGTCGGTCTGCTCGCCGTGGCTCTGGCTGTCGTCGCGGCGGGCCGGCGGCGCGCAGCGGTCGTCCCGGCGGCGGCGGCCATGTTGGCGCTCGCGGTCTCCGGGCACGCCAACGCGAGCGCCCCGCGGGCGCTGGCCGTGCTCGTCGACTGGCTGCACCTGCTGTCGGCGGCGGTGTGGGCCGGAGGCATTGCTGTGCTCGTGCTCGTGTGGCTGCCGCTGCTGAGCGGGGCGCCTCGCTCCCGGCGGCACGCCGTCGCAGGGCAGGTGCTGCCGGCGTTCGGGCGGGTCGCCCTACCGGCGTTCGTCGTGGTTGCCGTCACCGGCATGGTGTCCGCGGGGATCGAGCTCGGCCGTGTCACGGCGTTATGGCAGTCTGACTACGGGCGCGTGCTCATGGTGAAGGTCAGCGTGGTTGTGCTGATCGCGGCGGCCAGTGCGGTGCACGCCTGGCGCCTGCGGCCGCGCTTCCTGGCCGAGCGGATCGAGTCACGGTCACGCTCCGAGCGCCGCCACTGGCGGCTGCTCGGGGTCGAGCCGGTGCTCGGCCTGGGCGTCGTCGCGGCGGTGGGGGTGCTGGTGGCCTTTCCGTTGCCCCCGCGGCAGCTCGACGACGCTGGCAGCGCCGAGGCCGCGGTCGCCGCCGTCCCGGATTGCTCGCCGTGCCCGCTTCCGTCTCCGCGGCCGGGCGAGCTGGCGGTGGCCGAGCACGCGGGCTCCAACGTCGCGGCCGCGTGGGTGCGCCGCGACGGTGCTGCGCTCGTGGGCACGGTGCGGGTCTACGGCCTGAACAAGCGCCCGCGGCCCGGACCGTTGCGAGTGCCGGTGCGGTGCAGCGCTCGTGCGGGAGCGGGTGCCGAAGGATCCGCCTGGCGCGCGCGCCACGGGCGTTGACGATCACCCTGTATGACCGCGGACGCCGGCGTTCCGCCCACCTGCCCGTGCGCTGGGAGGCCGGTCGCAGCCGTCAGGCCCGCCGGCTGCTGGACCAAGCCCAAGCCACGATGCGCGCGCTGCGCTCGGTGCGCGAGACCGAGCGTGTGACCAGCGTCCCCGGGCGCGGGGCGACCACCCGGTACGTGCTGCAGGCGCCGGATCGGATGACGTTCCAGACCGATCTGGGGGTGCGCAGCGTGATCATCGGGTCACGCCAGTGGATCCGGACGGGAGCCTCCGGCTATCGACAGACCCCATACGGAGCGGGCCTGGCGTTCAGCACCCGCACCTGGTTCACCTGGAGCACGTATGCGCAGTTCACCTACCTGCTGGGGATGCAGCGCGAGCGCGGCCGTGACGTGGCCGTCGTGGCGCTCATGGATCCCGGCACCCCGGCCTGGTATCGCCTGCACATCGACCGCCGCTCGCATCGCGTGCTGCGCGCGCGGCTGATCACCTACGCGCACTTCTCCACCGAGCGCTTCGCGCAGGCCAACGTGCCGGTGCGCATCCAGCCCCCGATTGGAAGCGATCATGGACCCCGACCCTGACGGCCACCCCGACGACGACGTGGGCACCACCGCATCACGGGGCAGTCGGCTGCGCTTCCTGGCTCCGCTGCTGGGCGCGGGGGCTGCCGCGGCACTCGTCGCGCTGCTGGTCTACGGGGTGCTGGCGCAGAGCCCGAGCACCCGGATCGACGAGCGCCTGTCGCGCGACCAGGCCACGCCGGCGCCTACCTACCGGTTGCAGGTCCTGCGGGCCGGCAAGCTGGGTCCACGGCTTGACCGCGCCGTGGCGCCCGCGCTCAAGGACGGCTGGGTGCAGCCGCAAGAGCTGGTCGGAACCCCGTACGTGCTGAACATCTGGGCCTCGTGGTGCATCCCGTGTCGAGAGGAGGCCCCGCTGCTGGAGCGCCAGTGGCGCGTGCAGCGCCCGCGCGGCGTGCTGTTCGTCGGGCTGAACATGCAGGACTTCCGCGAGGACGCCCGGGGGTTCATGGACGGGTTCGGCGTGGACTATCTGAACATCCGCGATCCCACGAACGAGACGTCCCGCCGCTACGGCGCCACCGGGCTTCCCGAGACGTTCTTCGTCAGCGCCCGCGGCCTGGTGGTCGGCCACGTCATCGGCGCCATCAGCGCCGATCAGCTACGCCGGGGCATCGTCGCCGCGGCCTCCGGACGTCCCGAGGCCGCTCGCGAGGGTGGGCCCAGGAGAAAGGCACGCTAGGTAACTACAGCCCGTGTAGTAGGACGCCCTCATGCGGCCGGACCTTCTTCACCGAAGGTGTTCGACGCCATCCGCACCTTCCGGGCCGCCTACACCGACAAGGCGCCCGAGCTGATCCCGTGAACGCACCCGCCGCCCGCGGCACGGTCACGCCGCGGCAAGTCGCGGCGGCCGCCGCCGGCCACCGAGCACGATGCCGGCACCGACCGCGAGCAGCCCCACCACCATCGCGGCCATGCACAGCTGGGAGGCCAGAAGGGGAAGGCTGACCGGCCTTCCCGTTCCGCCGGCCTGGGATATACGCATCGCGGCCAGCAGGATCAGCACTGTGCCGGCCAGAGAGGAGACGATCGAGAGCAGCGGCACCGCCCAGCGAGGGCGATGTCCGAGCAGATGGTCCACCCGCTCGGGGGCCACCCCGGTCACGGCCGGGCCCGACGGGGCATCGAACGCGATCAGGGCGGCCGCGAGCGGCCGCGGGTCGCCGCGGTGGGCACGGACCGCCGTCGCGTCGGCGGCCAGTTCGGCCAGGCACGCGTATCCCTCGGCCGACCGCCGCAGCGCCGGGACGAAGAACAGCGCGTCGCTGGTCACGCGCGTCAGCATCACGCGCAGCGGGTCGCGGCCACGGGCGTGATGGAGCTCGTGGGCCAGGACCGCGTCCAGCTGGTCGCGCGTCAGCGCGTGCAGCGCCGCGGTGGAGACGTAGACCCGCGGCCTCAGGTAGCCGGCGCAGAAGGCCATGGCCCGGGTGTCGGCAAAGACCACGGGACCGCGGGGCAGAACGTCGGTCACCTGCAGGGCGGCGAGGAAGCTCCGCGTCGCTCGCAGCTGGCGCACGACCGAGCGCATCGCCGCCGTGATCGTGGCCAGCGCGAGGCCACCGAGGACCAGGGCGGCGATCACGGAGGCCGAGAGCCGCTGGGGCAGGCTGAACCCCGCGCACGCGTTCCAGAGCTCGGTTCCGCGGGGAACGCCGAGCGTGAACATCGACTGCGCCGCGATGGACGCCGCGAGCATGGCCAGTGTGCCGGCGAGCACCAGGCCGGCGTGCAGAGTCAGCACGGTACGAGGCCGGGTCACGACTGGGCCAGCCGTCGCAGCGCCGCTTGACGCTTGGGATCAAGCTCGGCCATCTGCCGCGCGAAATGCACCAGCGCGACCTCGCCGTACTCGTCGACGAGCTGGGTGACCTGGTGGCGGGCGCGGGCCTCCTGGTACTGGGCTGCGGTGAGGATCGGGGTGTAGATGTCGGTGCGGCCCTGGCGCTCGCGCGTCAGCACGCCCTTGCCGTGCAGCCGCGCCATGATGGTCATGATCGTCGTGTACTTGCGCTGCTTGACCGAGCGGGCGTTGAGGGCGTCGAGCACCGTCCGCACGGGGCCTTCGCCGAGCCCCCACAGCTCGGTCATCACCTCGGCCTCCAGGTCGTGCAGGCGCGGAGGTGCGGGATCGGGGTCGGGGCTCACCGACCGAAGCGTAGTGGTGACGGCTTGAGCGGCGTCGGTCATATGCCCGCAAAGAACGACAGGCCGTGATCGGCGAGGAACCGCTGGGCCTCGATGTTCAGCCGGAAGAGCTCGCCGGTGAAGACGAGCACCCCCATGGTGATGAGCACCGCGCCGGACCCCGCCTGCACGACCGCATAGTGCCGTTTGAAGAAGCCGAACACCCGCGTGGCGGAGTTGAAGGCCACCGCAGCGAACACGAACGGGATGGCCAGGCCCGCCGAGTACACGGTCAGCAGCAGCGCGCCCTGGCCGGTCCCCTGCGTCGTGGCCGCCAGCCCGAGGATGGCACCGAGGGTCGGCCCGACGCAGGGGGTCCACGCGATGGCGAACGCGGCCCCGGCCACGACGGGGCCACCGCGTCCGGCCCGCTCGATCAGGCCATCCGGTCGCCACTCCCGGTTCAGGCGCGCGAAGAACACCGACCCGAGGAACACCACGCCCATGGTGATGACCATCGCGCCGGCGATCTTGTTGAGCGCGGGCTGGTTTGCGTACAGGAACGAGCCGATCGCCGTGGCGCCCAGGCCGAGCAGGATGAAGATCAGCGAGAACGTCCCGACGAAGATCAGGCTGCGCCCCACCACGCGGCGGTCCACCCGCCCGCCGAGATCATCCGGGGCGGTGCCCGAGACGGTGGCCAGGTAGCCGGGGACCAGTGGCAGGCAGCATGGCGAGACAAACGACACCAGGCCGGCGGCGAACGCCAGGGCGATGCTCGGGGCGCCGATCAACACCGGTGCGCGGAAGACGAAGTGACGGAGAGCATCTACTAGGACCAATAGTACTTACGGGCCGGTGGGCCCGCGGTGGCGCGGCTCAGGCCGCGGCACCAGGGCCGCGAGGTTCACCGGCGGCGACCGGAGGCCTCGCCGTCGCGCAGGACGCTGTCGCGCTCGTAGTATTCCTCGGGCGTGATGTCGCCGCAGGCCAGTCGGTCGCGCAGGACGTCGCGTGCCGGGGTGGCGCGCTCGTCGGGTCTCTGTGCGGCTCGCACGGCAACGTAGACGGCCACACCGATGAGCGCGACGAGCAACAGCAGCCCCGTGAGCATCATCGCGCCCATGCCTCCGGGCATCATGAGCCGGTGGTGCGGACGGTCCAGCGGACGCCGCCGTCGGTCGAGCGCTTGACGGTGCCGTCGGCCAGTCCGGCGTACAGGTCGTCGCCGGTGGCGATGAAGGCGGCCGGCTGCCCGCCGATGGCGCCGCGTCGACGCCAGTTCGCGCCGGAGTCGGTGCTGACCAGCACGGTGCCCTGCCCGTCCACCAGGTACAGCCGCCGCTTCCGGGGCCAGGCCAGCAGCCCGATCCGGTCGGGGGTGCGCGGGCGCCACGAGCGGCCGGCGTCTGCGGATGCGGCGATGCCCCCTTCGGTGGACGCGACCACGCGGGAAGGGTTGGTGGGGTCGATGGCCAGTGCGACCGTCGGTGCCGGCACGGTCCGCTGAGCGAAGGTGGTGCCGGCGTCACGCGAGACCATCAGGCGGCCCTGGGTGCCGTCGAAGCCGTAGACCCTGCGGCCGGAGGACTCCAGGACGTGGAAGTCGGCCTGGCCGAGCAGCGAGACGTTCTTCCAGGAGGTGCCGCCGTCGCGCGAGCGGATGAGGCCGAGGTGGGGCGGCACGTTCTGACCGGGGGCCGGGTGCCCGGAGCCGATGAAGGTCCCGGGCTTCAGCAGCGAGAAGCCCATGATGTCCTGGGTGCTCGTCCCCACTCGGGCGGGGGTGGTGACGCCACGATCGGCGGCGAACAGGCCTTGGTGGGTCGCGATGAACAACCGCTCGGTGTCAGGGTCGACCCCGAGGCCGTGGATGTGGTCCAGGGCCTGGGTGGCGTCGGTCGCGGCCCTCGGAGGCCGCGGGCTGGAGGCCGGTTGGTCGGCGGTGCTGCCGCACGCCCCGAGCGCCGCGGCCGCGGCCACGACGACGCCCAGCGGGAAGATCCGAAACCGGCGACGGCCCGACTGGCCGGGGAGGATCACCGCGGCACCGGCCCGGAGTCGGCACGCACGCCCCGGCGCTCGATCTCGGCGGCCAGTGCCCGCTGGCGCTCGCGCAAACCGTCGATCTCCGACGGCGTGGCAGGCGGGCAGCACGCCGGTCGCCTGCCCCGGCGTGACGCCCAGGCCATGTGCGCCGGGCACGCCAGGGCGGCCAGGGCCGCCACAACGATCAAGACGGTGCTCACGCGCGGCCCGCGGTGGTACGACCCTGCTCACCGTCAAGGCGCTCGATCTCGCTGCCCAGGCGCTGATGCTCCTCGCGCAACTGCTCGACGCTGGCTCCGACCGCAGGCGCGCTCGGAGCGTCGTTCTGGCGCGTGCCCTTGCCCATGAACCACATCATGAGGCCCATGCCCACCGGGCACGCGAGGAAGACGAGGCTGAAGAAGATGCTTTCCATGGTGGGCTCCGATGCTGATGGGTAACTACTACTCAGCATAGTACACACGCCGGGCCGGCTCGGCTCAGGCGTTCTGTAGGTGGGCGGTGAGCACTGCGCTCACGACCGCGTCCGGGTGGTTGAGCGGCACGAGGTGATCGCCGGCGAGCGTCACCAGCGTGACGTCAGGATGCAGGTCGGCCGCGACGTCGTCCGCCGGCGCCTGCTCGTCGTGATCGCTCACCAGCACCGTCGTCGGCCTCCGTGGCGCGGCCAGCGCTTTCGGCAGGGGGTTGGCCTCAAGCAGCGTCAACATGGCGTCTCGATAGGAGGGCCAAGAGTGCTCGACGCTGTCGCGGGCGACCTGCTTAGGCAGGCCACCGGCCAGGCGCGCAGCCGCGGATGCGGCGACCGGCCGCAGCAGGCACATCAGCCCGCAGGCCACCGTGGCCGCCGTCGAGTCGGCCAGGATCTGCCGCGCCAGCCATCCGCGCTGACCGAGACGCTCCCGGGCGCGAGTGGCATCGTGGAAGACCGGCGGTGACACGAGGACGAGCGCCCGCGTCCGCTCCGGACGGGCGTCGGCGAACGCGACGGCCACCGCGCAGCCGAACGAGTGGCCGACGGCGACGAGCGGTGGTCCGTCGTCGCGATCGATCAGCGCCGTCAGCGCGTCCACCTGCTCGGCCAGGCCAAACCGCGTGCCGATCCGTCGTGAGCCTCCGAACCCGAGCAGGTCCGGCGCCAGGCCGGGGATCCCGGCGTCAGCGAGCTCGGCGGCGACGTCGTGCCAGACCGCGCGCGAGGCACCCAAGCCGTGGAGCAGCAGCACCTGCGCGGGCGACGGTGGTCCGAACCTCGCCACGGCCAGCGGGATGACGCGAGGATCCGCTTGCGGGTGTCGTAGAGCGGCACCGCCGATCCCGACGCCCGGGGCCAGGCCACAGGCGATCTCCGCACGCCGCGCGGCAAGCCAGCCGCGGGCGAGCACGAGGTAGGCCCCGGAGGTCGCCGCGGCCAGCGCCAGCCACGTCGCGGCCCCGCCGGGCAGACCAAGAGCCGAGGCATGCAGATCGAGCACCACGGACGCCAGCTGCATGCCGGGGACCCATAGGAGCTGGCCCGGTGCCGGGGTGGCGGTGAGGACCAGCCATCCGGTCAGGAGCGCCGCCGACATGGTGATCGCCGTGAGCAGCGGGGTGGCCGCGTCGGCTCCGGTGTGGGCTGCCCAGGCGATTAGCAGTAGTTCGGCGGGGAGGAGCAGCGCGAGCTGGCGGGCCAGAGAACCGGGGAGCAAGCGGTCCAGGACATCCGAGCGGTGGCCTCCGGCCGTCCCACGCGTGGGACTGTGCGGAACGCCGTCATGGCTCTGGGGTCCGCCCATGACCCCTAACATACGACACGTCGTAGTTGACGGTTCACGGTGAGCGCGATGTGAGCGCGGCGCGCCCATGACGGTCTCGATGAGCGGGCAGAACCGGCGACGGTCCGGCCTCCGGCGCCAAGCGGTTGACCTCCCAGCCGCTGGAAGTCCTACGGTGGGCCGTGTGATGCAGCGGCGGCGTGACGACCAACCCGAGCCGACGCAGCGCCGCCCGCGACTCGACGGGGACAGCACCGTCGCCGCGCTGCGCGTCGACCGCCTGGACAAGGTCTACGCCGACGGTACGCGAGCGCTGCACGAGCTGTCGCTGGAGATCCCGGCCGGGTGCTTCTTCGGACTGCTCGGACCCAACGGGTCGGGCAAGAGCACGCTCATCGGGATGGTCTCGGGGCTCGTGCGAGCCCCCGCCGGGCGCATCTTCGTCTTCGGCCACGATGCCGTCGCCCAGGCGCCGGCCGCGCGCCTGGCGCTCGGGGTCGCCCCCCAGGACATCCACCTGGACCGCTTCCTGACGGCCGAGGAGGTGCTCGTCTACCACGGGCGCTACTTCGGCCTCTCACGCCGTGAGGCCGGCCGCCGCGCCGCCGAGCTGCTTGACGTCTTCGCCCTGGCGGGCAAGGCCTCGGCCAAGCCCAACCGGCTGTCGGGTGGCATGCGCCGCCGGCTGCTCATCGCGCGCGCGCTCGTGCACCGGCCGTCCCTGCTGATCCTCGACGAGCCGACGGCCGGCGTCGACGTCGAGATGCGGCAGGAGCTGTGGACTCACCTGCGGGACCTGCGCGAGCACGAGCACACGACGGTGCTGCTGACCACGCACTACCTGGATGAGGCGCGCGAGCTGTGCGACCGCCTGGCCTTCATCCGCGCGGGGGCGATCATCGCCCACGGCACGGTCACCGAGCTGATCGCGCACTACGGCGGCGACACGCTCCAGGACGCCTACCTGGCGGCGATGCGCTGATGGCGCGCAGCAGTGATACCGCGGGGCGTGCGCTGACGCGCGTGCAGCGCCGCGGGATGTGGGCGCTGGCCGGCCGCGAGATGCGTCGCGTGCTGAGCCTGTGGACCCAGACGCTGCTGCCTGCGGTGCTGACCGGCGTCATCTTCCTCGCGGTCTTCGGAGGTGCGCTCGGCGACCAGTTGCGCACGGTGGCCGGCGTGGACTACCTGCGCTTCGTCCTGCCCGGCCTGCTCGTGATGACGGTGGCCGGCCAGGCGTTCGCCAACAACTCCACCAGCGTCTTCCAGGCCAAGACCGAGGGCTACATCGAGGACGTGCTGACCAGTCCCCTGCAGCCGTGGCAACTGCTCGTGAGCTACATGGCCGGCGGCCTGCTGCGCGGCTGGCTCTCGGCGCTGGTCCTCTGGCTGCTGGCCTGGCCGTTTGCCGGTGGCGCCGAGCACGTCGCGGTCACGGTGGCTGCGCTGGTGGTGACCGGCCTCATCTTCGCCGTCCTCGGCGTGGTGACGGGGATGTGGGCCGACACGTTCGACCAGCACGCCTTCGTCGCCAACGTGCTCATCACTCCGCTGGCCCTCGTCGCCGGCGTCTTCTACGCTGTGAGCCGGCTGGCCGAGCCCTGGCGGACGCTGACGCGCCTTGACCCCGTCTTCTACCTCGTCGACGCGACGCGGCACGGGTACGCCGGGGTGCAGGAGACGTCGCCTGCCGTCGCGCTCGCGGTCGGCGCCCTGGTCGCCCTCGCCGCGTTCGCCGCCGCGGTCGCCTTGCTGGCGGCGGGCTGGCGCCTGAAGGCGTGAGCGCCAGGCGCGATGCGTGGGCTCGGGCGCGCGCTCAGCGGCGGATGCCCGTCGCCGCGGGCGGATCGGGCTTCTCCCGAGCCAGGACGGTGAGCATGTCGCGCTGCTCGAGGATCGCGCGGGCCATGTCGGCCAGACGCAGGTTGCGCGACCGGGCGGCGCGCTGGATGCGCCGGAACGCCTCGGGTTCGGTGACTCCGAGCGTCTCGATGAGCATGCCCTTCGCGCGTTCGACGAGCTTGCGGTCGGCGAGCGCGGTGTGGGCGCGGTCGACCTCGGCCTCCAGCGTCGCCATCTCCGCGTGTCGGGCCGCGCCCAGGCGGATCGCCGCGTCCAGCTGGCGCTCGTCGATCGGCTTGGTCAGATACGCGCTGACGCCGATCTCGATCGAGCGATCCACGAGGGTGGGGTCCTCAACGCCGGTGATGACGACGATCGGGCGGCGCAGCCCCTCGCGGGCCAGCTGGGCGCCGGCGGCCAGCCCGTCGACGCCGGGCATGTCGATGTCGAACAGGTACAGGTCGACCTCCAGCTCGCGGGCCAGGGCGATGGCCTGCGCGCCGTCGGCGGCCGGGCCGAGGGGCTCGTGGCCGAGGTGGCGCAGGCGCTCGGCGAGGGCCAGGCCGATGATCGGCTCGTCCTCGGCGATCAGGACCCTCATGAGGCTGCGGCCGGGTAGCGGACCTCGGCCCAGCCCCCGTCGGGGCGGCCCTCGAGGGTCAGGGTGCCGTGGAGGCCCTGCTCGGCGACCTGACGCACGAGTTGGAGGCCCAGGCGCGGAGGGTGACCTCCCGGTCCGGAGCCGGAGTCGGTGACCCGCAGCACGATCTCCTTGCCGCGTCGCAGGTGGACGGCGATCGGCGGACGCCCGTGGCGAGCGGCGTTGGTGATGAGCTCGTTGGCGACGATGCCCAGATGCTGGGCGCGGGCGGCGTCCAGGGTGAGCGGGTCGATGTCCAGCGATGGTCTCACGCCGGCGGCCTGGGCGACGGCATCCAGCACCGAGTGGGCGTCGACGGCATCGTGCCCGCCGGCCAGCAGGCGGTGCACGGCGGCGATCGCCCGGATGCGCTCCGCCGTCTCGTCGAAGCGCCGACCGTCGGGGCCGTCGGGGCGATTGAGCAGCAGCACGTCGGCGACGATCTGCAGGCTGTTCTTGACGCGGTGATGGGCGTCGGCGACCAGCGCTCGCGTCAGGTGGGAGTGAGCGTCGGCTTCGGCCCGCGCCGCGGCCTCGCGGGCGGTCAGCCGGGCGAGCACCACCGCCAGCAGCGTGGTGGAGGCCAGCAGCGTCAGGCGCAGGAAGACATCCCCGGCGGCAAGGGGCGCAAGCACGACGGTCGAGGCAAAGGCCAGGGCGGCCAGCGCCAGCCAAGCGACGCGTCGCCTGGCCTGGTGCACGGTCGCCAGGAAGGGCGTGATCAGGAACAGCAGCAGGTCCAGGTGCGATGTGGCACCGCCCAGCGCGACGACCAGCGTTGCCAGCGCGAGCAGGCCGCCTGACCACAGGTCGAGCATCGCCTGTCCGCGCCCGGCGGTCAGCCATCGCTGCCAGGGGACAACCATGAGCATGGCGTTCGCGGCGGCCGCGACGAGAATGAGGATCAGCAGCTCGTCGGGGTGCCGGGCCGGCAGGCCGAGGGTCAGCGCACCCAGCACCGCGGCGACCGATCCCCAGCCCAGCCACCAGCCGGCGCGCAGCGCCGGAAGACGCACGTCGTGATCGGCGGTGTCGGGCACGGTCATCGGGTAAGCTTCGCAGCACGGCGTTCCCGACACGACGCCACCCGAGGTCACGATCGCCTCCTCACTGTTGCTCTCTTCAGGAGGTCGTCGTGCATCACACCGAGTTCGTCCTTCCGGGCCTGGACCTTCACCTTGTCGCCGTCGTGCGGTGGGAGCTGTTCGTCTTTGGAGACGTGCGCGACGTCCAGCACAGCCCGATCCCGGACACCGTCGTCGTGGTCCATCGTGGCGACGCGTGCCCCACGGCATGGCGAGCGACGTTGCTGGCCGTCGGGATCGGGACCCGCCAGCCGGCCCCGGCGGTCGGCGTCACCGAGCAGCAGGCATGAACCGCACACGAACGGTTCCTCCGGCGAGGTCCCGATGATGCGGTGGACGACATCCGAGGACCGGCAGCTGGCGAGCATGTACGCCGACGGTCTGCCGCTGGCGGTCATCGCCAAGCGCCTGGGACGCTCGGAGGACGCGCTCGTGGCGCGTCGATCGGCTCTCGGTATCGCGCCGCGTGGACACCCCCGCGACTGGTCACCTCGCCTGGACGCACTCATCATCGCCAGCGCCCAGGCCGGCGTGTCCTCCCGCGTGGTGGCTGAGCGCCTGGGACTTTCGGTCCATGCCGTGCGCTGGCGCCGGCGGCAGCTTGCCCCCGGCCGACCCGCCGCCCGACGCTACGACGCTGCGGAGGACGACGCCCTCCGCAGGCTCGTGGCCGAGAATGGAGGCTTCGAGGACCTGGCCGACCGGCTGGGACGCTCCACCCAGGCCCTGCGCCTGCGGGCCCGCAAGCTGGGCCTCCTGGAATGCAACCGGCGGTCACGCTGGACCGAGGAGGAGGACCGGCTCCTGCGCGTCTGCTACGCCACCGGGCTCACGTGCGCCGCCATCGCCGCCGAGCTTCCCCATGACCGCACTGCCGAGGCCGTCGCTGCCCGGGCGCGACGGCTCGGACTGGCCGCCTACGCCCGCCAGTGGACGACCGTCGAGGATGAGCGCCTGCGGGTGCTCACCCGCGCCGGGACACCCCTGGAGGACGCGGCCGTGGCGCTGGACCGCACGCCGGAAGCTCTGCGGCGCCGCGCTCGAAAGCTCGGCCTCCAAGCGTTGAGCGCTCGCGCCCGTGCCGGCAAGGTCCGGCCCTGGAGCGGACGTGAGGACCGGTTGCTCAGGGCGACTCCCGGCGTCAATCCCGCCGCGCTGGCGGCGGCGCTCGGACGCTCAGACCGCGCTGTCCTGCAGCGCCGGCGAGAGCTCGGGCTGCACGAGGGTCGAGAGCGCTCGCCCCACCACCGCCTCGCGGCCAGCGGCCCGTCCACCACGGTGGCGGCACCGCGAGGACGCGAGCTTGCCGCCGACGCTGCCCGCCGACGTCAGGCGGCTGTCTTCCCATCGTCCACCCGTCCGCCGGCGCACCGTTCGGCGGGCCTTCGAACGGAGCCCCCAAGATGAACTCGATCACGTCCCTGCGGTACATCGCGCTGGCGGAGGCGACCACCTTCGTCGCCCTGCTCATCGCGACATACGTCAAGATCGCGCAGGACAGCAGCGGCGGCGCGAGCGTCGTGTCCGTGCTCGGCCCCATCCACGGCGTGCTGTTCCTGGCCTACGTCTTCGTGGCGCTGAGCGTTCGTCCGGGCCAGGGCTGGAGTGTGCGCACGACGCTGCTGATCCTCCTGGCTGCTGTGGTCCCCTTCGGCGGCTACTACGTCGACGGGTGGCTGCGCAGGAACGAGCGGGCTGCGACGTCCTGAAGGTCGGCATCGAAGGCAACGGCGGCAGCTGCGCAGCCGCCGGATGCCCTGTGCTCGCCCACGACTGGGTGTCGGTCCCGAAGATGCCACACCGTCCGCGGGGACGTCGTCGAGCGGACCCGTCGGTCAAAGGGTCTTGGACTTCGACGGGGACTTGGAGAAGTACTTCGGCGAGACCTTCGGCGTGTACCCCTTGTAGGAGAAGACCCGCGTCATGCCGACCGGGGCGCCGTTGTACCCGGAGGCCATCCCGTTGGCGGTGTGGTGGGGGAAGTGGCAGTGGAAGACCCAGTTGCCGGGGTTGTCGGCGCGGAACTCCAACTCGTAGAAGTCACCCGGGTTGACCGTCTGCGTCGTCTCGCGGACCGGCGGGATCGCGTGGCCGTTCTTGGAGACCGCGATGATGTCGTGGCCGTGCAGGTGCATGGCGTGCGTCTCCTGCGAGGCGTTGTAGACGCGGATGCGGACGAGGTCGCCCTTCTTGATCTCGATGGGCCCGCCGGAGGCGTCCCCGGTCTTGCCGTTGATCGTGTCGTAGGGGAACTTGCCGCCGGGGCCGACACCGAAGGGCTTGACGAGCTGGTTGTTCTTCTTGAAGCCCCAGATCTGCAGGGTCATGTTGACGTCGACGTCGGCCTTGACCGACTGGTGCTCTTCCTTTGGCAGGACGTCGATCATCCCGCTCAATCCACGCTGGTCCTGCACGGCGGTCTGGAAGTGGGAGTGGTAGGCGAACGAGCCGATGTGGCCGGGGGCGACCTCGTAGGTCTTCTCGCCGCCGACGGGGATCGGCTTGGGCTGGCTGATGCCGGCCACGCCGTCCTGGTCGTTGGGCTGGTGCAGGCCGTGCAGATGGATCGTCGTCGGCTCGGGCAGGTTGTTGCTGACCTTGATGCGCATCTTCTCGCCCGCGTAGGCGATGAGGGTCGGACCGGGGGACGAGCCGTTGTAGCCCCACACCTTCGCGCGCTGCTGCGGGAAGTTGGCGATCTTCTGGGTCATCTGCGTGGCGTTGAGCGTGTAGGTGCGCACGTTGCCCTGCTTGACGCCCATTTCCGTCTTGACCGACGGGGTGTCGGGGACCGTCGGCTTGACCATCGGCCCGCTGCCGGTGTTCTCGTACTCGACGCCGACGCCCCCGATCTTCGCCTGCTCGGGGGCGGCAGCGGCGGGTGTCCCCTCGGCAGCGGCGGTGGTCTGGCCGGAGGAGCTGTCTGAGCCGCAGGCCGACAGCGGCAGCGCGAGCGCGACCAGTGCGGGCAGCGCGGCGTGACGGAGGGTGAGGCGGGGCATCTGGGGACTCCGAACGTTGTCAGTGGCGGGACGCGCACCGCTCGCGGTGCGCCGTGTGAAACTCTGACCTGGCGTAGGAGCCGTCAAACGCGAGTCGGCGCCCCGCCGCTCAATACCCCCATGGGGTGTCATGGCATGACGGTGTAAGACCTCGTGACAAGCCGCCGTAGGACCACTTGCGCGGGGCGCGATCAGAGGATGCGGGCGGCCTCGGCGAGGCCGAGCAACGGCTCCGCGGCCAGCCCGCCCAGCACCGTCGCCGCGGCCATCGTGGCCATCGCGGCGCGCAGGCCCCGGTGACGCCGGACGGGACCGGGTGTGGGCGTTCCGCGGTCGAGGATCGCGGGCGCGCAGAGGCGCAGGTAGAAGACCAGCGAGATCACCGTGTTGACCACGGCGACGACCGCCAGCCACGACTGCCCGGCGTCGATCGACGCGCGGAAGACCTCGAGCTTGGCGAAGAACCCGGCCAGCGGCGGCAGCCCCAGGAGGGAGAGCGCCGAGAGGGTCAGGGCGGCCGTCCACCACGGGTGCGCGCGCCCGAGGCCACGCAGGGCGTCCAGGTCCACCGAGCGGCGCTCGCGCTGCACGGCGATGATCACCGCGAACGCCGTGAGGTTGGCCACCGCGTAGGCCATGGCGTAGAAGGCGAAGGACGACAGGCCGCCCGGGGAGCGCTCGATCGCGGCGATCCCCATGAGCAGGTAGCCGGACTGCGCGATCGAAGAGTAGGCCAGCAGGCGTACGGTGTTGCGCTGGCCGAGCGCCGCGAGGTTGCCGAGGGTCATCGTCAGCGCCGCGAGCACGGCGATCGCCGTGGACCAGCCCGCGGTGTCGCCCGGCAGCGCGAGGGGCAGGACCCGGGCGATGGCGGCCAGGCCGGCGAGCTTGGAGACGACCGAGAGGTAGGCGGCGACCGAGAGCGGGGCGCCGTCGTAGGCGTCCGGCGTCCAGAAGTGGAAGGGGACGAGGGCGGCCTTGTAGCCGAGGCCGACGAGCACGAGGGCGGTGGAGCCGACCACGACGCCGGTCGGCGCGTCCGGCAGCGCCCGGCCGACCGCGGCCAGGCTCGTGGACCCGGTCACCCCGAACCACCACGACAGCCCGTAGGTCATCGCCGCGCCGGACACCGTGCCGAACAGGTAGTACTTGATCGATGCCTCGTTGCCGCGGGGCGAGTCGCGCAGGTAGCCGGTGAGCACGAACGTCGCCAGGCTGGACAGGCCCAGGGAGATGGCCAGCAGGCCGATGTCCGCAGCCGAGCCGAGCACGACGGCGCCAAGCGAGGCGGCGGCGAGCAAGGCACCGAACTCGCCCTCGCGGTCGGTGCCCGAGACGGTGGGGTGGGCCAGGGCGACGCATGCCGCTCCACCGACGCCGACGATCATGCACAGCATCAGCGACAGGCCGTCGACCATCACGGTGCCCGACATGACCGCCTTGAAGCCACGGTCGGCCCAGACGACGCCGGCCACCGCGGCGGCCGCCAGGTGCCCGGTGGCGACGAAGACGCCGACGGCGCCCTGGCGTCCGCGCGGCAGCACGATGGCCAGCAGCACCGCGCCCAGCGCGGTGACCACGAGCGCGCCGATGGGCACGAGCCACACGAGCTCGTGGAGCATCGTGTCCTCGACGGCCTTGGCCTGCGCGTAGGTGCCGACGTTGTCCATGGTGGTTCAGCCCGCGCCGACCAGCCACGCGGCCGACCCCGCGACGTCGAGGATCACCCTGGGATACACGCCGATGGCCACGAACGCCGCGACGAGCGGCAGCGCGGCGAGCGCCTCGCGCCCGTCCAGGTCCGGCAGGAACGCGAAGCGGTCGGGCGTCGGGCCCATGAAGGCGGACTGCAGCACGCGCAGGAACAGCGCGGCGGTGACCGCCAGGCCGAGCAGGGCCAGTCCGGCGATGACGGGGAACACGTCGAACGTCCCGAGGAAGATCTGCAGCTCGGCGGGGAACTGGGCCAGGCCGGGGATGCCCAGCGACGCGAAGCAGGCGATCGCGACGAGGACGCCGAGACGCGGCAGGGGCCCGAGCAGGCCCGCCAGCTCCCGCAGGTCCCGCGTGTGGGTGCGCTGCTTCAGCAGGCCGGCGAGCAGGAACAGCGCGGCGGTCACCAGGCCGTGGGCGACCATCTGCAGCACGGCGCCGTCGATGGCCAGCTCGCGCCCGCGCGGGCTGATGCCGCTCGCCGCCGCCGCGGCGACGGCCATGACCACGTAGCCCATGTGGTTGACCGAGGTGTAGGCGATGAGGCGCTTGAGGTCGGTCTGGGCCAGCGCGATGAGCGTGCCCCAGAGCGCCGAGACCAGGCCGAGGATCGCCACCGCGAGCGCGTACTTGGCGAACGGGGCTGAGAGCATCTGCAGGTTCACGCGGACCAGGCCGTAGGTGCCCATCTTCAGCAGCACCCCGGCGAGCAGGATGGACCCCGTCGTCGGCGCCTGGACGTGGGCGGCGGGCAGCCAGGTATGGAACGGGACGATCGGCGTCTTGATGGCGAAGCCGACGAGGAAGGCCAGGAACACGAGGCTGGCGGCGGTCCCGGCGTCCTGGTAGGCCGGGTCGGCGGCCAGGCGGATCATGTCGAAGGTGTGCGGCTCGGAGTGCAGGTACAGGGCGATGATCCCGAGCAGCACCGGCAGCGAGCCGATCAGGGTGTAGAGGAAGAACTTCAGGGCCGCATAGCGGCGCTCCTCCTCGCCCCACAGGGCGATGAGGAAGTACATCGCCACGAGCGTCACGTCGAAGGCGACGTAGAAGAGGATGAAGTCCTCGGCGAGGAAGAAGGCCAGCGTCGAGCCCTCCAGCAGCAGCAGCAGGCCGCACGCGGCGCGGCCCATCGGCCGCGGCCCGACACCGTGGACGACGCTGACCGCGAACAGCAGCACGGTCAGCGCGCAGAGCGCGAGGGCCATCCCGTCCACGCCCAGGCGCCAGGCGACGTCGAGGGTGGGGATCCACCGCGCCTCTTCGACGAGCTGCATGCCCTGGCCCGGATCGAAGCGCACCCAGGTGGCCACGATGCAGGCGGCGCTGATCGCGGTCATCGCCGCGGCCAGCGCCAGGGGTGTGCGGCCCTCGCGCACAGGGAGGAAGGGGCTCAGGGCGGCGCCCAGGAGGGGGGCGAGGACGGCGATCGAGAGCAGGGGCATCAGGTGAGGGCGGTGATGGCCAGCAGGATGGCGATGGCGGCGACGCCGAGCACGGCGTCGCGCAGGTACTCGTACAGGCGGCCGGACTGCAGGCGCTGTGTGCGCGCGCCGCCGTGCCCGACGGCGTGCGCGAGGCCGTCGACGGCCGCATCGATGCCGTGCAACTCCACGCGGTCGGCGGCGTGGGCCGCGCGCACGGTCGCCCGGGCGCCCGCGTCGACCACCCGGTCCACGACACGTCGCTCGGCGGCGTCCAGCGCCCGGGCCAGCGCGAGCGTCGGCCGCTGGACGACGACGCGCAGCAGCAGCTCCAGGTGCAGCTGGTGGGCGGCCGCGGAGCGCAGGGCCTGCGGCACGCGCACGGCCAGCAGCACCCCGCCCGCTCCGACGCCCAGCGCGGCGATCGAGAGCACGAGGCTCGGCGTCGATGTCGGCAGGGCGGGGGCGTGCAGGACCGTGCGGAGGGGGCCGCCGAGCACACCGAGGAGGATCGAGGCCCCCGCGAGCGCCCCGCACGCGGCGAGCATCGCCGGCCGGCCCTCGCGGCGCACGGGGTGCCCGGCGCCCGCGCGATCCCACAGCACCAGGGCGGGGCGCAGGACGTAGGCCGCGCCCCCGGCGGCGGCCAGCAGCACGAGGACGAACCACGCGGTGTGGCTCTCGGAGGCGGCCGCGATGTGGTCCTTGCTCCAGAACACCGCCAGCGGCGGGACGGCGGCGATCGAGGCGCCGCACACCGCGAAGGCCGTCATCGCGCCCCGCGCGTCGCGCCCGGCCCCCCGCAGGTCCGCCAGGGCGGTGCTGGAGCGGTCGCGCTGGAAGACCCCGGCGCACAGGAACATGCCGGCCTTGCCGGCCGCGTGGGCGACGAGATGGAACACGCCGACGGCCGGGCCGCCGGCGGCCACCCCGACGAACATGAGCCCGAGCTGGCTGGCCGTCGATCCGGCCAGCACGCGCTTGAGGTCGTCCTGGCCCAGGGCGATGAGCGCCCCGGCCACCGCGGTCAGCGCCCCGACCCAGCCCGCGACCTGCAACGGCCATCCGGCCAGCAGCTGCGCCGAGCGGGCCAGCAGGTAGACGCCGGCGGCGACCATCGTGGCCGAGTGCAGCAGCGCGCTGACCGGGGTGGGGCCGGCCATCGCACCCGACAGCCACGTCGACAGCGGGACCTGGGCGCTCTTGCCCATCGCCGCGACCACGAGCCCGAGGCCGATGGCGGCGCCGAGCGCCCCGGGCGGGCGGTCCTGGCCGAAGGCGAGGCTGCCGGACGCGGCCACGAGCGCCAGCACCGCCAGGTACAGGCCGACGTCGGCGGTGCGCGTGGTCAGGAACGCCCGCACCGAGGCCGCGGCCGCGGCCGGGTCGCTGCGGTGGTGCGCGATGAGGCGGGCGCTGGCCACCCCGACGAGCTCCCAGAAGATCAGCAGCGTCAGATAGCCGTCGGCGAGGACGAGGCCCTGCATCGCCGCCAGGAAGGCCAGCAGACCGGCGAGGGCCGAGCGTCCTTGCGGGTCGTCGGCGAAGTACCCGGTGGCGTGCACGAGCACCACGAGGCCGATGACGGCGACGGTCACGGCCATCACCGCGCCCAGGCCGTCCAGGCGCAGCCCGGCGTCCAGGCCGCCCGAGGCGTTCAGCCAGCGCAGCGTCGAGGTGGCGCGCCGACCGTCGGCGGCCGCGACGAGCAGGACGACGGCGGGAACCGACGCGGCCACCGCGCCGGTCAGCGTGGCCACGGCGGCGACACGGTCGGGCAAGGCCCGCACGAGCCCCGCGGCGACCAGGGGGACGAGCACCGCCGACCACAGCAGCACGCCGGTCATCCGCGCAGCTGCGTCAGGTCGTCGGCTTCGGCGGTGCGGCTGTGGCGGAAGGCGCTGACCACGAGCGCGAAGCCGATGGCGCCCTCGACGGCCATGAGCGTCATGAGGATGAGCACGAAGAACGCGCCGGAGGTCGCGTCGGGCCAGGTGTACCGCAGGAAGCCGACGACGTTCAGCGCGGCGGCCCCGAGCATGAGCTCGACGCCCATGATGATCATGATCGTGTTCGTCTGGCCCAGGACGCCGTACACGCCGACGCCGAACAGCAGGGCGGCGCTGACCAGGACCAGCGGCAGCGAGATCATCACTCGCGCTCCTCGCCGGCCGGGGCATCCAGGCCCAGGCGCCCGCCGTGCTGGGCCAGCAGCACCCCGCCGATCATCGCGAAGAGGATCGTCACGCCGGCGAACAGGAAGGAGAACATCGAGCGGCTCATGACCTCGAAGCCGATGGCCTCCACGTCCGGGGCCGACCGGCCGGCCACGCGGCCCGGCCAGTCGGTCGCCACGGCGAGCACGGCCAGCGCCGCCGTCACCGCGACGGCGACCGCCGCCGAGCGACGGGGCTGGTGGGTCATGTCCATGCCCATCAGACCACCCGGGTCGGGCATGAACATGACCATGAAGAAGGTCATGACGACCATCTCCCCGCTCATCATGAGGACCATCAGCACCCCGAGGAACTCGCTGGCCAGGGCGAGGAACAGCAGGCCCTCGAAGCCCAGCGCGCCGAGCAGCAGCAGGCCGGCGCGGGCCATCGAGCTCGTGCGGAAGACCTGCACCGCGGTGACGAGCATCAGCGCGGCGGCGGGCCAGAAGACCAGCGCGGTGGCCACCGCGCTCATCGGTAGAACACCAGGGTGACCAGGCCGCCCCAGGCGATGGCGACGATGGCCAGCGGGTTGGCCAGCCGCCAGGCCAGCGAGACGACCTGGTCCACGGGCATCCGCGGCAGGCGCGTGGCGCTCCACAGCAGCAGGGCGGCGACGGCCGCGGTCTTGATCGCCATCCACAGCGCCCCGGGCAGCAGCGGCCCGTGCCAGCCGGCGAGGAACAGCGCGGCGGTCATGCCCGAGACCGCGAGGATGAGGATGCGCTGGGCGAGGTCGACGAGGGCGCGGTCCAGCCCGCGGTACTCGTCGAACACGCCGCCGCGCAGCTCGCCGGAGGCCTGCGCGACGTCGAACGGGGAAAGGAAGCACACGGCCTGCACCGCGGGCAGCCACAGCGCGAAGGCCAGCGGCTGCACGAGCGCGGCGGGCACGGCGTGCTGGACGTCGACGATGTCGGTGACGCGCAGCGACCCGGCGGGCGCGGCGACGGCGGTCAGCGTCATCGCCAGGGGCATGGCGTAGGCGAGCATCAGCGCGATCCAGCGGAAGGCTCCGACCACGGCCAGCGGTCGCCCGGAGCCCCAGCCGGCCATGAAGATGGCCGGGGTCACGTAGGCGAGCATCGCCGGGAAGGCGATCGCCCCCGTGGAGAGGTCGATGCCGCGGAAGGACGGAGACCACGGGACGAAGGCCAGCGCGCCGACCGCGCCGAGCACGAGCAGCAGCGGAGCCAGGTGGAAGAGCACGCCGTCGCGCTGCTCGGGCACCGAGATCGGCTCGGCGAACGCGCGCCGGACCGCGAGGACCATCTCGCCCGGGCCCGCGGCGCGGGGGTCGATGGCGTGGTGCAGGAGGCCGAGCGCACCCGAGCCGGCCAGCGCCACGAGCAGGATCCACACGGGGGTCAGCTCGCTCATGCGGTCGCCGCCCACCCGGAGAGGTCGAAGGACACGAGGGTGGCCAGCGCGGCCGACCATTCGGCGCCGAGGGCGGCCGCTGCGGCCAGGTCGGCCGTGGCGGCCGCCGCGTGGTCGCCGGCACCGAGCGGGCCGCGCGGCCCCTCGACGGTGGCGGCGGATGGCGGGGGGCACACGGTGCCGGCGCGCGCCGCGGAGGCCGCGGCGGCGGCGAGGACGACGGCCTGCAGGGCCTCGCCGGCGCGCACGAGCGTCCGGGCCAGCGCGTCACCGGCGGTGTGGGCGAGGACGGGCTGGAAGCCGAGGTGGGCGTAGGCCGGATCGCCGCTGCGCACGTCGTCGTTCAGACCGCAGGCTCGCGCCACCGGGCCGCGAGCCGCAGCGGCGTCGCCGGAGCTGACGGTGCCGACCCCCGCCAGGCGCCGGCGCAGCGGACGGTCGGCGGCCACCAGGCGGCTCAGACAGCCGACGGCGTCCCGCCCGTCGGGCGTCCCGGCGTGCAGCGTGCGGATGACCGCGCCCGCGGCGGCGACGAGGCGGCCGTGATCCAGCAGCCGGCCCAGCGCCCGCAGCCACGCGGCGTGGCTGAGGGCGCGCTCGCGCTCGACGGTGGCGATGAGGCCCCAGCGCTCCGGGCCGCTCGTGGCTGCCGAGGCGCGGGCCTGCTCATTCCGCGTGGCGCGGGCCGCCGGGGTCAGGGGGTCGCCGCCGACGCCGGCGAGGGTGCGGGCCACCCGGCAGGCGGCGACGACGTCCCCGTCGAGCGTGATCTGCGCGGTCACGCCCGCGGGCAGCGGGGGCCCGAGCGGGCCGAGCGTCAGGTCGATGTCCTCCATGACCAGGCCGTCGGCGGACGGATCGCCGATGATGGCCATCATGTCGTGGTCGTCGTGCTCCTCCTCGTGCCCGTGGTGGCCGTCCTCCTCGGGGGCCGGCGTCACGTCCCCGCGCGCGGCACGGGCGACGACGTCCCGCAGGCGCGGCCCGGCCGTCGCGCCCGCCGTGGGGCTGTGCACCGTCAGGCCCGCCGGCGCATCGCCCAGCCAGCGCCCCAGCGCGCGGTGAAGGCCCTCGGGCACCCGGTCGGGGCACAGCAGCACACGCGTCGATGCCGGACTCACGGCGGGCGTCAGCGACGTCGTGTCCTGGCCCCACGCGGCCCAGTGCTGCTCGTCGGGGACGATGAGGACGCCACGCGTCTGCGGCGCGTTCACCCTGACTCCAGCGCGCCCTCGCGCCACGCGTAGAGGATGCCGAGCCCCAGAACGGTGAGGAAGAAGCCGATCTCCGCGTAGGCGAACACGCCGAGTCGGCGGAAGACGACCGCCCACGGGTACATGTAGGCCATCTCCATGTCGAAGGCGATGAACAGCAGCGCCACGACGTAGTACCGCACGTGGTACCTGGGCCACGCGGGCGCCTGCCCGGGATGGCGGACCACGACCCCCCGCCGGACGAGCGTCGTGCCGTAGGCACACGCGATCAGACCGGCGGTCAGAACGAGAAGGACGAAGAAGAGCTCCAGGGCGGTCATGACGGTCGCGACGGATCCTACGCCGCGTCGGATGGCCGCCTACCCGTCGTCGCGGCGGACTGATCATGTCCGCGGCGGCAAGGGGCGGGCCGTCGGTGGGCGAGCGAGACTGCGCCAACATATCCTACGGACTGTAAGAGGACACACGCAAGAGTGTTGGCGGCGCGCTAAACGTGCAAAGGATCGCGCCGCGGTTTCCCATCCTCCTCGCCGAAAGGCCCGTATGTCGACAGCCCGATCCGCTTTCCGG
Source organism: Solirubrobacterales bacterium (assembly GCA_038234375.1). Lineage (GTDB taxonomy): Bacteria > Actinomycetota > Thermoleophilia > Solirubrobacterales > Solirubrobacteraceae > Paraconexibacter. The sequence continues at coordinate 49,600 of JBBSUL010000001.1, forward strand.
CCACCGGCCGTGCTCACCGCGCTGTTGGTGACGGTGGCCGCCCTGGCCACGTTCTCCGGGGCTGCCGACGCCCGCAGCCGATCAGATCGCCTCGTCTCCCCGCGTCTGCCGGTGACCCCGAGCGTCTCCACCATCCGCGGGGTCAAGCGCGGCAACACCCGCACGTTTCGCCTGACGGCCTCGCAGTTCACGCAGCAGATCGCGAACTTCCCGATCCGCACCGCGCAGGTCTGGGGCTACAACAAGTCCACGCCGGGCCCGACGCTGGTGGCGTACAAGGGCGAGAACCTCCGCGTGATCCTGCGCAACCTGCTGCCCGAGCCCACGACCATCCACTTCCACGGTGCCGGCGCCTCAAACTATGACGACGGCGTCGCCGGCATCAGCCAGGTCAACCCGGTTCCCGTCGCAGGCAGCCACACGTACGCGTTCAAGCTCAGGCGAGCAGGCACGTTCGCCTACCACTCGCACACGAACTCCGCGCGACAGGAGCTCCGCGGCCTGGACGGCTTCCTCGTCGTGCTCCCGAGGCGTGAGAAGGCGTCCGGCCGCGTCGACCGCGACTACGCCATGGCCCTGCAGCAGTTCGCCCCGCCCGGCGAGGGTGAGCTCGTCGACCCGTTTCCTCCGGGCACCGGTGACTTCCCGTTCTCGACGATCAACGGCAAGACCGGCGAGGCCTCTGGGCGCGTGCTGACGATCCGGAGGCTGGAGCGGGTGCGCATCCGCCTGTACAACGCGTCCAATCTGTCGCACTCGATGCACCTGCACGGCATGCCGTTCCGCACCACCTCGCGCAACGGCTACGAGATCCCCAAGGCCGCCCAGAGCCCGCAGACCGTGGTGAACCTGGCGCCCGGGGAGTTCTTCGACATCGAGTTCCGCGCCACCCGGCGTGGGAACTGGATCTTCCACTGCCACGTGCCCCACCACACGTCCAACAAGATGATGGACGGCTACCACGGCGCGCCGGTCGGCATGACGCGGGTGTTCCACGTCGGACCCTTCCGTCAGGTGCCCAAGGCGTACTTCGACTACGCCGGAGGAGCGTGACCTGAGGGTTCGTGAGCCCTGAAGGCCCGGGCGTCCGTCAGTCCGGGCAGGGCCGCCACGGCGCGAGCGCCGTCGCTGCGTCGGCGCCCGCATGGGCGACCGACGGCAGGGCGACGAGCGCGAGCAGCCCGATGGTGGCCAGTCCCAGGAGGGCGACCAGCGCCAGGCCGGTCTGGGTGCGGACGTGCCCAGGATCTTCGAGCAGCGCGTGCAGGCGCCGCACGACGCTGCTGCCCCCGAGTGACAGGGCGGGCGTGCTGGTGGTGAACGCCGACTCGGCCGCCTTGCAGATCGCGCTGGCCAGCGAGCCGGGATGGTGGCGGCGCTCCAGGGCGTATCGGTCGGCGTCGCGCTCGAGGTGGAAGAGCAGCTCCTGCCGGGCGTGCTGCGTGCCGGGGACGAAGCGCGCGACGGCACCGAGGATCTCGGCGGCCATCAGCACGAAGCTGTGGCGGTGGGCGATGTGGCCGCGCTCGTGGTCCAGGCCCGCCGCGAGCTCCTCGTCGTCCAAGGCGACGAGGGCACCGGCCGAGACGACCAGCTGCGGGCGCCGCAGGCCGGCGGCCGCGATGACGACCTGGCCATCACCGAGGATCACGCTCTCACCCGGTCCCCGTCCGACGCTCTTGGTCGACAACAGGCAGCGGACCGCGCGCGCCGCCCGCCACAGCGCGACCGCTCCCCAGCCCAGCGACACGGTGAGCGCCAGAACCGGGGTCCAGAGCGCGACATCGGCGAGGCCGTGGCCGGTCAGGCGCAGATGGGTGGTGAGCACCGGGACCACACCGTGCCAGCACCACCGGGTGATCACCGTGAACGTCTGCGTGCCCGGCAGCAGGAAGATGATGAACAGGGCTGCGTAGACGCAGGCGAGGGCACGGACGAGCAGCGCGCTGGACCATACGGCCGCGGCCGTCGCCGGCCGCACACCCTCCAGGCGCAGCGAGTGCGGGGCGGCGACGGCGACCAGCACGGTCAGCGCCAGGAGCACGATCCCGACGAGCGCCGGCCGGCGGCGCGTCGCGCGAGCTTGCGGACCTCGTCGGACTCCGCCGGCGGAAGGCCGCCGAGCAGCGCCGCCAGGGCGGCGTGGCGGGCAGACGGCGTGGCTCCGGCCAGCGTGTGTTCCATGCTGCGCGAGAGGTACTCGGCCTCGCTGAGGACCGGCTCGTACACCAGGCCGCGTCCGTCCTTGCGGCGGGTGAGCATGCCGCGCTCGGCCAGGCGGTTGAGCACGGTCTGCACGGTGGTGTACGCGCCGCGATGCTCGGCGGGCAGCTCACCGCGCACGGCTTCGACGGTGCCGCGTTCCAGGCGCCACAGGGCCGCCATGATCTGATGCTGCAGCTCGCCCTGCATTGGCGTCGTGTTCGTCATCCTGCGGCGATTCTCGCAGACCCCGAGGGCACCTACGCGGCGTCGGCGGCCGATGCTCCGCGCCTTCACGTCGCCGCGGTCGCCGCCGGCGTTCGGCGCTGCGCCCGGAAGCTGCGCAACCGCAGGGAGTTGGAGACGACGAACACGGAGCTGAAGCCCATCGCCGCGCCGGCGAGGACGGGGTTCAGGTACCCGGCGGCCGCGACGGGGATGAGGATGACGTTGTAGGCGAAGGCCCAGAACAGGTTGCCGCGGATAGTGCGCAGCGTGCGGCGCGAGAGGCGGATCGCGTCGGCGGCGGCACGCAGGTCGCCGGAGACGAGCGTCAGGTCGGAGGCCTCGATGGCCACGTCGGTGCCGGTGCCGATGGCCAGGCCGAGGTCGGCCTGGGCCAGCGCGGGGGCGTCGTTGACGCCGTCGCCGACCATGGCCACGGTGGCGCCCTCGCCCTGCAGGCGCATGATGACGTCCGCCTTGCCCGCGGGGAGGACCTCGGCGATGACCTCGTCGATGCCGACCTGGGCGGCGACGGCCTCGGCGGTGGCCTGGTTGTCACCGGTGAGCAGCACGGTGCGCAGGCCCAGGCCACGGAGGGCGTCGATGGCCTCCGGCGAGCTCTCCTTCGGGGTGTCGGCGACGACGAGCACGGCACGGACCTCGCCGTCCCAGCCGGCGAGGATCGCGGTCTGGCCGCGCTGCTCGGCCGCGTCCTGCGCGGCGTCGAGCTGCGCGTCCGGCGTCATGCCGTGGTCGGCGAGCAGGGCGCGGCGTCCCACGAGCACGGCGTGGCCGTCGACGGTGCCCTGCACCCCGAGCCCGGCGTGGTTGGCGAAGTCCGTGACGTTCGCAAGCTCGGTCTCGGCGCGGGCTGCCCGCGCGATGGCCTGGGCGATCGGGTGCTCGGAGGCGTCCTCCAGCGCGCCGACGAGCGTCAGGACCGTCGCCCGGTCGGTGTCCGCGGTGGCTGTCACCTCGACGAGCGTCATGCGCCCGGTGGTCACGGTGCCGGTCTTGTCCAGGACGATCGTGTCCACGCGACGGGTGGACTCCAGCACCTCCGGGCCCTTGATGAGCAGACCGAGCTGGGCGCCGCGGCCGGTCCCGACGAGCAGGGCCGTCGGCGTGGCCAGGCCCAGGGCGCAGGGGCAGGCGATGATTAGCACGGCCACGGCGGCGGTGAACGCGAACGCGGCAGACTCGCCGGCCAGCAGCCAGCCGGCCAGCGTCACGGCGGCGATGACCAGGACGACGGGCACGAACACGCCCGATACGCGGTCGGCCAGCCGCTGCACGGGAGCCTTGCCGCTCTGCGCGTCGGTGACCAGGCGGGCGATCTGGCCCAGCGCGGTGTCGGCGCCGACCTTCGTGGCGCGCACGATCAGCCGCCCTCCGACGTTGACGGTGGCGCCGACGACCTCGTCTCCGGGACCCCGCTCGACCGGGACGGACTCGCCGGTCAGCAGCGACTGGTCCACAGCACTGGATCCGTCCTCCACGACGCCGTCGGTGGCGACCTTCTCGCCGGGGCGCGCGACGAAGCGGTCGCCGACGTGCAGCTCGGTGATCCCGACGCGCCGCTCCTTGCCGTCGTCGTCCAGGACGACGACCTCCTTGGCCCCGAGCTCGAGCAGGGCCTCCAGCGCCGCCCCGGCGCGGCGCTTGGCCCGGGCCTCGAAGTAGCGCCCGGCGAGGATGAAGGTGATGACGACCGAGGCGACCTCGAAGTACACATGGTCCAGCGCCGCCGACCGCTCGGCCACGAGGGTGAAGGACATGGTCATCCCGGTCATCCCGGCGTCGCCGAGGAACAGGCCGACGACCGACCATGACCAGGCGGCGAGGGTGCCGATGGAGATCAGGGTGTCCATCGTGGCCGTGCCGTGCCGGGCGTTGAGGTAGGCGGCGCGGTGGAAGGGCCAGCCGGCGTAGAAGACGACGGGAGTGGCCAGGTTCCACGCCAGCCACTGCCAGTTGTCGAACTGCAGCGCCGGGATCATCGACAGCACGAGCACGGGCAGCGAGAGGACGGCGGCGACGAGCAGGCGGGTCCGCAGGGCCTGGAGGTGCGCGTCCGCGGGGTCGTCGTCGCCGGGACCGTCGGCCTCAGTGTCCGGCGCGGGGACCGTCGCGTCGTAGCCGGCCGCGCGGATCGTGTCGACGAGCAGTTGCGCGTCGGCCGGGGTTCCCTCGGCGTAGCTCACCGCCGCTTTCTCGGTGGCGTAATTGACGCTCGCGCTGACGCCGTCGAGTTTGTTCAGCTTGCGCTCGATCCGGTTCGCGCACGACGCGCAGGTCATTCCGGTGATCGGCAGCTCCAGCTCGGGGGACTCGGTCGTGCTCATCCGATCACCTCGTATCCCGCGTCGTGCACCGCCGTGCGGATCTCCGCCTCCGCTGCCTGACCGGTGACCGTCACCCGGCCGGAGGCGAGGTCCACGTCGACGGCGTCGACGCCGGCCACCTCGACCACCTCTTCGGCGACCGCTCGGCGGCAGTTCTCGCACGTCATCCCCTGTACGGTGTAAGTCTGCTCGGACATGATCGCGACGCTCCTTCTGGATACGGGGCAGGGGTATTTACTCTTTCGAGTGTAGCAAGCCTGTGACATACGGGTAGGGGGTATCGGTAGCGGCTATGCTCCAGGCATGGCTACGACCCCGACCCGCGGCTACACGGCCACCAAGGACCAGTTGCTCAAGCGCCTCAGCCGCGTCGAGGGCCAGGTGCGCGGGGTGAGGAGCATGGTCGACGAAGACCGCTACTGCATCGACGTCCTGACCCAGATCGGGGCGATCCAGGCGGCGCTGGACAAGGTCGCGCTGGGGCTCATGGACGACCACGCGCATCATTGCGTGGTCGGCGGTCCGGCCGACCAGCAGGACGAGCGCACTGAGGAGCTCATGGGCGCGGTGGCCCGGCTCATGCGTCGAGGCTGACGGCCCGCCTCGAGGATGCGCTCCCGCGGGTCGGTGAACACGTCGCGCGTGGTCTGGGGGCAGTGTCCTCAGCCCGGTGACGTGAGCCGACGATGATCTCCTACAAGTTGTAGTACGCTCTCGGCGTGCTCGCGCCCGGCGCTGGCGCGTACCCGAGCGGGCGGGGCATCGTAATCACCCAACGAAAGCCTATCCATGCCGCTGGAGACCGCCGGAAGCCGACACACGATCGGGTCCTGGCCAGGATCCGCATCGACTCCCCCTTCCGCGGCGACCCCAGCTCACTACGCCGCGCTGGAAGCCGCCTTCGCGCTGGGGCTCGGGGCGACTATCGCTCTGACGCAGCACCGCGCTGAGCGCGAATCAGCCGACATCCCGAGGCAGGAGCTCGTCGTGCTCGCACTCGCGACGTTCGCACTGGCGGACACCATCGTCAAGGAGCGGATCTCCACCTGGCTCCGGGAGCCGTTCGTGGTCGAGAACGCCGACCACCGGCCGGTCTCCCCGGAAGGCCGAGGCCTCCGGCGCGTCGTAGGAGAACTGCTGACGTGCACGCGCTGCACGGGAACGTGGAGTGCGTTGGCGTTGGTGGCACTGCGCACCGCCTCGCCGGTCGCGGGGAAGACCACCGCCAACGTCCTGGCTCTCGCCCCCCGGTCAGGCGACGACGACCCGACGCATCGTCCCAGCCTCCTGGTGGTAGACGTTGTGGCAGTGGTAGGCCCTCGTCCCCGGGTTGTCGGCGACCCGAGCGCGGCCAGACGTCGCCGGGGGTCGGTGACTAATATCCTACGACTCGTCGGAGATCGGCCCGTGGGTGGGTCCGCCGGATGACCGCGAGTCGCTCGGCACGAAGCCGGCACGCCTTACCACGCGCTGTAGGATTTGGCAACGTGTTCATCATCCTCAACCTCGAGATGCGCCGCCTCCGTCGGCGTACGGTGCTCGTGATGGCGCTGCTGTGTCTGTCCGGCGCGGTCGTGGCCACCCATTCTGCTGCGGGGGCCTCCCACATGGGTGATGCGGGCGACACGGTGCACGGCGTCGCGGCCGTGTGCCTGGCGGTGGCCGAGACGGCCGTCGCCGGGGCTGCGGCCCTCGTGCTCCTGAACCTTGCGCGTCTTCCACTGCTGCGGTGGACGCCGTCAATGGTGCCGCAGCTGCCACAACGCCATTCCCGAGCGAGACGGGCGGCGGCTCGGGCAGGTCCCGAGCTGCAGGTCTTCCTGATGTGAGCGTGCGCGGCGCCGGACCTTGCGTCCCGGCGCTGCACACCGCGTCGCGCGGTGACCCCGACCTGAACCTCACACACGAAGGAGACCCAACATGCAGTCCCATATCCGGCGGCACCGTCCGCTCCTGGCCCTGAGCATCGTGGCCGTCGTCGTCGTATCCGCCTTGTCCGCCTGTGGCTCGAGCGGTTCGCCGTCGGACTCCGCGCAGGCGGGGAACGGCGTCGACCTCGCCCTGGTGCAGGAGATGACCCCCCACCATCGTTCGGCTGTCGCGATGGCCCGTATAGCCCAACGGCGTTCGGACCGGCCGCAGGTCAAGATGCTGGCCGACGACATCATCCGCAGCCAGAGCGACGAGATCGGCCTGATGCAGAAGCTGGCCGGCACGATGAAGGCCGCCAACGTCAAGGCCGGCGATCTCGGCCTCCCAATGCAGGCGATGGGGATGAACATGGACACCCGGGCGCTGGCCGCCGCAACGCCCTTCGACCGGGCGTTCATCGACATGATGCTCCCGCATCATCAGGGGGCCATCAGGATGGCCCGGGTCGAACTGGCCAAGGGGTCACGAGCCGACGTCAAGCGCCTGGCCAGAGGCATCATCGCTGCACAATCACGCGAGATCACCGAGATGAACGCCTGGCGCACCAGGTGGTACGGGGCGCCGTCCCCGGCCGGGGGAATCCCGCCCGCCGGGAAGTAGGACGCCCCAGGACCGGCGCCGCCGTGGCGCCGGTCCGGCGTTCAGCTGAACCCGTCCCAGCGGGTCAGCTCCGGCAGGGGGTCGACGGCCTTGCCGCCGGTGTACCAGCCCGGAGCGGTCCACAGCTCGAAATGGAGGTGGCAGCCCGAGGCCCGGCCCGTCTCGCCGACGTATCCCAGCCGCTGACCGGCGCGGACCTTGGCGCCCTTCTTGACCAGCGCGCGGTCGCGCATGTGCATGTAGGTGTAAGACTGCCCGGTGGCGTCCTGCAGCACGACGTAGTTCCCGGCTCGCGACTGATAGGTCTCGGCCTGGATCGTGCCGGGCCGGACGGCAACCAGCGGCGTGCCGCACTTGGCGAACATGTCCTGGCCGCCGTGGTTGCGCGCGCCGCCGAAGTTGTTGGTGTCGGACTGGCCCAGGTCGTGCTTGCCACGGATCGGGAAGATCGCGTCGTGGACGACGATGCCGTCGTCTTCGACGCCGGCGGCCGACGCCCCCGGCTGTCCGGTCAGGCGCAGGGCGTAGCGCCCGTCTTCGACGACCGCGCCCTTGACCGTGCCGTCCCAGCGCAGCTCGCCCTCTCCGGCCGGAACCGGCCAGGACCGCACGGCCGCGCCGTCGGCCAGGCGAACGGCCTCGACGGTCCGCGGGGCGGACGCCGAGTAGCGCAGGACGGCGCGCTTCCGCGACCCGGCGATGAGCGCCTCGCCGGGCTTCAGGTCGACGGCCGGACCGCTGACGTCGGCCTGCGGGATCCGGCTCGTCAGGATCTTCAGGCGCTGCTTGGGCGACGTGGTGCGTCCCGCGGGGATCTCCAGGCGCAGGCGGCCCGAGCGTGCCTTGCGCGGAAGCGCCAGGCGGAGCTCGGTGGCGGTGCGCCGGGTCGGCTTGACCGCGCGGTTGTCCTTGCTGCCCTGGCGCCCGAGGAAGATGACCCGCTTGACGGTGTCCAGGTTCGTGCCGCTGATCGTCAGCTCCTGTGTCCACCGGCAGGCCCACGCCTCACCGGTGGCGCACGTCGCCCCTGACACCGTGGCTCGCTCGGGGATTCCCGCCCCGCCGCCGCTGGCGCCGAAGGCTGCTCCGGGCGCGAACAACGTCATGAGCACAGAACCGGCGGCCAGTACCGGGAGGCGAGCGGACACGGCAACTCTCTTTCGTCTGGCCTACGGGGTTAGCTGACGGGCTCGCGCGGAAAGATCGCGCTACGACGGCTGCTGTCGATTCGCCCCACCTGTGGGTCCCCCGCTCCCTGCCGCGACGCGGCGAGGACTCGGCTCCTATTGAGCGTAGGACCGTACACGACGCAGGTGTCGGACCGGACGCACCCGCCGGGGATGGCGCGCAGACCCATGAGCGCCGCATCTTCTCCTGAGGGGCGCGCAGGATAGGGTCGGCGGCGCCGATGCTGCTGCGCCTGCTGTCCACCGCCTACTGGGCGCTCATCTGCCTCACCGCGCCGGTCTTCTTCGTCGGCGCGCTGGTGATCTGGCTGGTCACCCTGCCCGTCGATCGGCGCCGGGTCGTCCTGCACCAGTACTCGTGCGCGTGGGCGGTCTTCTTCATCGTCATCAACCCGTTGTGGAAGGTCCGCGTCACCGGGCGTGAGCACCTGCGCTGGCGGGGACCGGCGGTGCTCGTGGCCAACCACGCCTCGCTCATCGACATCCTCGTCCTGTTCCAGCTCTTCCGCCCGTTCAAATGGGTCTCCAAGGCCGAGAACTTCAAGCTGCCGTTCGTCGGCTGGAACATGCGCCTGAACGGCTACGTGCCGCTCGTGCGCGGGGACCGGGTTTCGGTGATGAAGATGCTCGCGCAGTGCTCGGAGCTGCTGGGCCGGGGCAGCCCGGTGCTGTTCTTCCCCGAGGGCACGCGCTCCAAGGACGGTCAGCTGCGCCCGTTCAAGGACGGGGCGTTCGAGCTGGCGGTCAAGCACGCCGTCCCGCTCATCCCGATCGCCGTGCACGGGACCGCCAGCGCGTTGCCCAAGCACGGCGTGGTCCTGCAGGAGCACGTGGACGCCTGGGTGCAGATCCTCGACCCGCTGGACCCCGCCGACCACGGCGGCTCGGTCGACGGCCTACGCGACGCCGCTCGCGAGCGCATCGCGCAGGCCCTGGCGGCGCGCTGAGCGCCGGTCAGCCGCCGGCGCCGCCGTTGGCGTGCACGCCGGACGCGCGAGCCGGGGCGGAGGCCGAGACCCCCGGCAGGCAGATGCGGCAGAAGTCCTCGCCGAACGGCGTCAACAGGATCGAGCGGCGCACGGTCTTCGTCTTGCCCGGGCCGTGGAGGGCGGCGAGCACGTCGGGCTGGGCCTCGAGCACCTGGTAGCGCAGCGGGTCCTCCAGTGGCTCGCGCGAGAACCAGATCAGGCCGAGGCGGAAGAGGTTGTTCAGGTAGGCGGGGACGCGCTCGCCGTAGCGCACGCCGGCGTTGGGGCCGATCATCGACAGCCCGGGGGCGACCATGTTCGTCCCGATGATCGGCGAGTTGATGAGGGGTGTCTTGCCGGTGCGCACGTCGACGGAGGGCTGGGGCCCCTCGATCGTCAGGTAGCGCAGCACCCGGGCCTCGTCGGGGGCGATCTCGTCGATTATGCGCTGGTAGGCCGGGTGCGCGGCCTCCTCGTAGCTGACGTCGGTGGACCGGTACAGCAGCTCGGCGCCCTTGTCCTGCAGCGATCGTAGGTCCCGCGTGCCGCGCTCGGCGGCGTCCCGCGCGGGGGCGGGTTCCGGGGTGACCGCTCCGCGGCGCTCACGCAGCGCGTCGGGCAGGCGCTCGTCGATCGCGGGGATCCCGAGGACCTCGCGCGCGTAGCCGCGGACGCCCTCTTCGACGTCCTGCAGCAGTTCGGCGGCCGACTCGCCGCTGACGGCGGCGTGCACCAGGCGGTTGCCCGCCCGCAGGTACGCGCGGGCCGTCCAGCCGGCGGTGCGGGCCCCGGCGCTCGCACCGATCCGCACGATGCCCGGCAGGGCCTTGGAGACCGAGCCCACGGTGGGGACGGGCGGGTAGACGGGGTCTTCGCCCTCGGGCGTGGTCATGGCCGATTCATACTCCAAACGCCGCGAGATGGATGAGGCCGCCGGTGAAGCCGAGGATCGCGCCGTGAGCGTAGAGCATCCACTCGTCCTCCTTGATGGCCGAGCGCAGCATCTCCTGGAAGTCGACGGGCGCCATCTCACGCATGCGCCCGGCGATCAGCTCGCGGATGAGGGCGCTCTGCTGCGCGTTGAACTCGGGATCGCCCAGCGGGGTCATCGTGTAGTCGACCGCGTCGACGGCCACCGAGTCGCGGATCGCGTCGTACTCCTTGTTGCCCATCGCCACGCGCACCGCCCGGCGGGCCGGGCCGGTCGCGCGGTCCACCGCGGGCCGCATCGCCGTCTGGATCATCTGCCGGGTCCGGTCGGCCCGGGGGCCGGTCAGCAGCTCGGTGCC
>JBBSUL010000002.1:0-58825 GCA_038234375.1 Solirubrobacterales bacterium
ACGGAGATGCTGTACCACCTCGTCGGCTCCCGGAAGCTCGACGGCGGCCTCATGTGCACCGCCTCCCACAACCCGAAGGCCTACACCGGAGCCAAGCTCGTCAAGCAGGGCGCCATCGCGCTCAGCGGCGACGAGGGCATCGGCGACATCCGCGACCTGGTCATCGGCGGCGGCCTGGGCGACGCCCCCGGCGGCGGTACCAGCGAGGACGCCGACCTCTACGCGGAGTTCCAGGCCGCGGCGATGCGCTTCATCGAGCCTGGCAACGTCAGGCCGCTGAAGGTCGCCGTCGACGGCGGCAACGGCATGGCCGGGCCGATGGTCGGCCCCCTGCTGACCGCCCTCGGGCTCGACCTGGTGGAGACCTACTGGACTCCGGACGGCACCTTCCCCGACCACGAGCCCAACCCCCTGCTGCCCGAGAACCGGCAGTTCATCATCGACAAGGTTCGCGAGACCGGGGCCGACCTGGGCATCGCCTGGGACGGCGACGCGGACCGCTGCTTCTTCATCGACGACACCGGCGAGTTCGTGGACGGCGACTTCCTCACCGCGATCCTCGCCCAGCACCTGCTGGCCAAGTCGCCGTCCTACCCACCCCAGACGATCCTCTACGACGTGCGGGCCTCCCGCGCCGTCGCTGACCTCGTCACCGAGGCCGGCGGGACGCCCGAGGTCAACCGTGTCGGCCACGCGTTCTTCAAGGCCCGCATGAAGCGCGAGGGCGGCTTGTTCGGCGGCGAGGTGTCCGGCCACTACTACTTCCGCGACTTCCACTGCGCCGACTCGGGCTCCATCCCCGCCCTGCTCGTGCTCGAGAAGCTGTCGGTCGAGGGCGCCAAGCTCTCCGAGCTGCTCGCGCCGCTGCGCGCGAAGTACTTCATCAGCGGCGAGATCAACTCGACGGTCGCCGACGGCCCGGCCAAGATGACCGAGATCGAGCGGACGTACGGCGCGCGCGACGGCGCCACCGTGACCCACGTGGACGGGGTGTCCGTCGACTTCGAGGACTGGCACTTCAACGTGCGCATGTCCAACACCGAGCCGCTGCTGCGCCTGTGCCTGGAGTCGCTGGTCTCGCGTGAGGACATGGAGGCCAGGCGCGACGAGGTGCTCGGCGTCATCCGTGCCTGACGCCGAGCGCGAGCGCGACCTGGCGGTGGCGGCCGCCGCCGGGATCCACCGCCTGCCCGTCCCCACGCCGTTCGCGGTCGGGCGCGTCAACTGCTACCTCATCGAGGACGACCCACTCACGCTCGTGGACTGCGGGCCGAACTCCGGCACGTCGCTCACCGTCCTGGAGGGCGCGCTGGCCGCCCACGGGCGCCGCGTGGAGGATCTGGAGCGCATCGTCCTCACCCACCAGCACCTGGACCACATCGGCCTGGCCCAGATCCTCGCCGACCGCTCGGGGGCGGAGGTCTGCTGCCTGGACGCACTCGTGCCGTGGCTGGCCGACTACCGCGCCCAGATGGACGCCGGGGACGCGTTCGCCGCCGAGCTCATGCGCGTGCACGGCATCCCGGACGAGGTCGTGCTCGCGCTGCGGGCGGTGTCGTCGTCCTTCCGGGCCTGGGGCGCCGCGGCCCGCGCCGACACGGCGCTGACGCCCGGCTCCACCCTCGATTTCGCCGGGCGCGCGCTGCGCGTCCACCACCGGCCGGGGCACTCGCCCTCGGACACCGTCCTGCACGACGAGGCGTCCGGCGTCCTGCTCGCCGGCGATCACCTGCTGGCCACCATCTCGTCCAATCCCGTGGTCAGCCGCCCCCTGGACGCCGCACCGGACGAGCCGGTGCCCGATCGGCGTCCGCGTGCCCTGGTCGCGTACCTGGCGTCGATGGCCCGCACTGCGGCGATGGACGACGTGACCCTGGTGCTGCCCGGCCACGGGGACCCGATCACCGACCCGCGGGGACTCATCGCCAGCCGCGTCCGGGGCCACGAGCGCCGCAAGGCCAAGATCGCCGCGGTGATCGACCAGGGCGCGTGCACGGCCTACGAGATCGCCACCGCGCTGTGGGGCAACATCGCCGTCACCCAGGCGTACCTGACGCTGTCGGAGGTCCTCGGGCACGTCGACCTGCTCCTCGACGACGGGCGCATCGTCGAGAACACCGACGCCGGCGGGATCGTGCGGTTCCACGCGTCGTGAGGCCGCGCGGTGGGTCCGGCCCGCGGGTTCCTGACCGCTACGACGCGTCCGAGCCGCACCTTGGCCGTGCTGAGCGCCGCCAACGTACGGCACCGCCAGGGTGCCGCTGAGCTCGAGCATCGGCGTCGCGCCTCTGCCACCAGACCCGCGAACGTGCGACGCCGCGTGGTCGATGTCGCTCAGGGCAGATGCGCGACGTTGGCGCGGTCGTCGTCCTCGTCGCTGGCGGGCGTTCCGAACCAGGCCTCCAGCAGCTCGTCGAGCACCGCCTCCGAGAGCGTGCGCAGGCTCAGGGCCAGCACGTTGGCGTCGTTCCAGCGACGAGCCCCGGCCGCGGTCTGCGCGTCCGTGCACAGCGCCGCCCGGACCCCCGGAACCTTGTTGGCGGCGATCGACGCCCCCGTGCCCGTCCAGCAGCACACCACACCCTGGTCGGTCCGCCCGTCGGCCACGTCCTCCGCCGCGGCACGCGCGCACCACGCCCAGTCCGCGCGGTCCGGTGGGGCCAGCGCGCCGTGGAGGGACAGCTCGTGGCCCCGGTCGGCCAGCCGCCGGACGAGCAGGTCGGCGACCCCGGTGCGTTCGTCGGCGGCGACGGCGATGCGCATGGCCCGAGGGTACCCGGCCGGGCCACGGGATCGGCGGTGGTCAGTCCGCGGCGCGGGCCAGCACGAACTGGGCGTTGCCGCGGTCGCTCAGGCGGGCCAGCGGGTAGGCGACGCGGTGCAGCGCGTCGAACGCCCCGCGCACGAGACGCCCCCGCCGCCCGTGCCCGGTGCGCGCGGGTGACAGCGCGGTGGCCCGCAGGAAGTCGTAGGGCGTGGCCGAGGTGGCGACGGTCAAGACCTCGTAGTCCACGGCCTCCAGCATCCGGCGGGCCGTCCGCGGCGAGAAGTCGTACAGGTGCACCGGCAGCTCGGGGTGCTCCCACACCCCGGTCACCCGTCGCAACAGGCGGTACGTCAGGCGCGGGTACAGCCCTTCGACGTTCGGGAACGTCACGGCGACGTGCCCGCCGGGCGCCAGCAGCCCGCGGGCCAGGCGCAGCTCGTGCCGCGGGTCGGGCAGGTGCTCGAGCACATCCCAGAACGTGATCAGGTCAAACCGCGCGTCGCCGAGGCCGTCCAGCGCTTGGGCCAGCGTTCCGGTCCGCACGTCGAGCCCCCGCGCCCGCGCGGCCGCCGCCGTGGCCGCGCCGAGCTCGACGCCGACGGCCTCCAGGCCCTCCCCGAGGGCGACCTCCATCCACGCGCCCGACGACGCGCCCACGTCGAGCACACGCAGGCCCGGCCGCAGGACCCCGGCCGCCCGCAGGGGAGCGAGCTTCTCGTGGGCGCGGTCCAGCGTGGTCTGGCGCAGCTCTCCCAGTAGCGCCCGGGAGAAGGCCTCGTCGTGGTAGTAGGCGCGCTCCAGCAGGGCCTCGTCGGGCGGTGGGTCCTGGAAGACGAGGCGGCAGGCCGGGCAACGCACGAGCACGAAGCCGTCGCGCGTGTGAAGGACTCCGAACGGCCCGTGCCCCCCGCAGACGATGCACGCGCGCTCGGCCATTCCGCGCAAGCCTAGTGACGCGGCCGCGCACCCCGCCCGGCCGGGGGCGCCGTTAGAGTCCGCCCGCGATGGCCGCGCGATGAGGATCCTCACGATCGGGAACATGGACCCGCCCCAGCAGCTGGGCGGCGCGGAGCTCGTGTGGCAGGCCTGGGTCCATCACGCCCGCGCGGAGGGCGACCGTGTCCGCGTGCTCACGACCGACGTGCGCGTCCCGGGCGCCACGATGACCCCGGAGACCGAGCAGGACGTCGACCGCAGCCTGCGCTGGTACTGGCGTGACCACGCCTTTCCGTCGCTGTCGGTCCGCCGGCGCCTGGCCCTGGAGCGCCACAACGCCCGGACGCTGGAGGCCGCCCTCGACGAGGTCACGCCCGACGTTGTGGTGTGGTGGGCGATGGCCGGGATGTCCTTCGGCCTGGTCGAGCGGGTGCGGCGCGTGGGCCTGCCCGCCGTGGCCGTGCTCGGCGACTACTGGCTGCAGTACGGCCCCGACGTGGACCAGTGGATGCGGCCGTTCGCCCGTCGGCGGCGGCTCGGGCGGCTCGTGGAGCGCGTAACGGGCCTCCCGACCCGGGTGACGCTGGACGCGGGCCTGCACTGCGTGTTCGTCAGCCGGACGGTCCGCGACCGGGCGCTGGAGGCGCTCCCGGGCCTGCGCCACGTCGAGGTCGCCCACCACGGTCCCGACCTGGAGCTGTTCGGACCCGCGCCGCGGCCGGACTGGGGCTGGCGCCTGCTCGTCCTCGGGCGCCTTGACGAACGCAAGGGCGTGGCCATCGCCGTCCGCGCCCTGGCGCTGCTGCCGGCCGAGGCGACCCTGCACATCGTCGGGTCCGGCGACGAGACGCACCTCGGCGACCTGCGGTCCCTGGCCCGCGACACCGGGGTCGCCGACCGTGTCAGCTTCACGCCAGGGCTTCCGCGCGCCGACCTGCCCGCGCTGATGGCCGGCGCCGATGCCCTGGTGTTCCCCGTCGTGTGGTCGGAGCCGTGGGGACTTGTCCCCAGCGAGGCCATGGCCGTCGGCCTCCCGGTGGTCGGCAGCGGGCGCGGGGGGTCGGGCGAGTACCTGGTCGACGGCGTCAACTGCCTGCGCTTCGACCCCGACGACGGTCCGCAGGCCCTCGCAGGCCGCCTGCGTGAACTGGCCGCCGACCCGGTGCTGCGCGAGCGCCTGGCCGCCGGGGGGCGGCGGACCGCGACCGACCTCGGGGCCGAGAGCTTCGACGTCCGCGTGCAGGCGACGATCCGGCGCGCCGTGGACGGCGTCAGCGACGACGGCGCCACGGGCCGAACCGGGCCGGTCGCGCGTTCCCGGGGCCGGTAGCGCCGCTCCGGTGGGGGTGCGCTACGGGCGGGCGGCCCGGAGCGCGTGCCCCAGGCCGGCCCGGTGCCGTGCGGCGTGGGCCAGCGCCCGCTGGCGGCGCCAGCCCCGCGGTTCGCGGACGGCGAGCGCCCGAGCCCCCACCCAGGCCGCGAGCGCCAGGACGGCCGTCCGGCGCGGACCGTACGCGGCGCGCATCCACCCGTAGGTCGCCCTCTGCTTGCGGTCCTCGCGGCCGCCGTCGTCCGACCACGCCTGGGCCGTCGCCGCGCTCACTGCGTGCGTCACACGCGCCGCCGGCTCGTAGCGGGTCCGCCACCCGGCGCGCGACATGCGCCAGCACACGTCCACGTCCTCCGCGTAGAGCCAGCGGTCGGCGGCGAACTGGCCGACGGCGTCCCAGGCGCCGCGCCGCAGCAGCAGCAGCGCGCCGTGGGCCCAGTCGACGTCCGCGGGTCGGTCGGGGTCCCAGCGGCCCTCCATGACCCGGCCCGCGGGCAGCAGCCGGGCGGCGGCGGGAACGTGCAGCGCGGCCAGCGCCCGCAGCGACGGGAACGGGTGGACGTGATGCTGGGTGCCGCCGCCGGGCAGCAGCAGGCGCGGGGCGACGACGCCGACCGCGGGATCCTCGTCGCCGGCGCGGACGAGCGCGGCCAGCGCACCGGGGTGCATCTCCACATCGGCGTTGGCCGCCGCCAGCCAGCGCGCCGACGGGTCGCCGTGGGCGGTCCCGAGGTTGACCGCGGGCCCGTATCCCAGGTTGCCGCCGGCCCGGACGAGCGTCGCCCACGGGTGTCGCTCGACGACGAGCTCGGGCGACCCGTCCATGGAGTCGTTGTCCACCACTACGACGGTGGCCAGACCGGCGGCATGGTCGGCGTGCAGCGAGGCCAGGCAGCGGTCCAGGAGGGCCGCGGTGTTCCACGACACGACGACGACACACACCGCGGGGCCATCGGCGCACACGCGCACAGCGTACGGGGCGCCCCCGGCCGGCCGGGGGCCGCCCACCGCGCGTACTCTGAGCCGCGATGCGCGCCCGCCCCTCCGCACACGGACCGGCCCCCCAGCCGCTGGAGCTGTGGTGCGACGTGTTCCCCTCGGTGTCCGAGACGTTCGTCGCCGCCGAGGCCCGGCAGCTGGCCGCCCTCGGGCATCCGGTCGTCGTCGCGGCCTCCGAGCGCGGCGCCGGGACACCCGAGCCCGGGCTGCAGGTCACCTACCTCTGGGAGGCGTCGACCCGGACGCGCGTACGGGCGATGGTGGCGGTCGGCGCGCGCCACCCGGTCCGCTGCCTCGCCGACCTGCGCGACCGCCGCCGCTGGCGCGTGCAGGAGCCCGTCCCCCCGCTGCGCACCCTCGCCCCGGATCTGCGCCGGCTCATGCGCTCCGGGGCGACGGTGCACGCGCACTTCGCCACCGCGCCGGGCCTGCGCGCCATGCGGGCCTCGCGGATCCTCGCGCGGCCGTGGTCGCTGACCGCTCACGCGGACGACATCTCCGCCACCCCGGCGAACCTGCCCGAGAAGCTGCGCAGCGCCGCGTTGGTGACCTCGGGGTGCGCGTACACCGTGACCGACCTGCGCAACGCCGCCGGCACGGTCGCGGCCGGCCGCGTGCACGAGGTCGTCATGGGCGTCGATCCCGAGCGCTTCCGCCGCTCGGGCCCGCGGCCGCACGGTCGCCACGTCGTGGCCGTCGGGCGCCTCGTGGAGAAGAAGGGGTTCATCCACCTCGTGCGCGCGCTCGCCGAGCCCGGCCTGGAAGACGTCTCGCTCACCGTCGTGGGCGACGGGCCGGAGGCGTCCGCCCTGACCGCGGAGGCCGCCCGGCTCGGCCTCACCGACCGCGTGACGCTCCCCGGCGCGATGGACTCAGGCGCGGTGCGCGAGACCCTCGCGCGGGCCGACGTGCTGGCCATGCCGTGCGTGATCGCCCGGGACGGCGACCGCGACTCGCTGCCCGTGGTCGTCAAGGAGGCGATGGCGATGGAGGTCCCGGTCGTGGTCAGCGACGCGGTGGGCCTGCCCGAGCTCGTCGACGAGAGCTGTGGCCGAGTCGTGCCCGCGGGGGACGCGACCGCCCTCGCCGGTGCCCTGCGCGAGATCCTGGACATGGACGCGGCCCACCGGGACGCCCTGGGACGCGCCGGGCGAGCGCGAGTCGGTGAGAGCGCCGACCTGCGGACGGAGACCGAGCGCCTCAGCCTCCTCCTGCGCGCCCTCGCGGCGCCACGAGGTGGCGGACGGCGCCGCACCACGCCACGCAGGAGAAACGTCTAGATTTGACCGCGTCGATGGAGGGTTCTTCGCACGTGGCCGTGACACCGGAGGGGGTGCGCGGCGGCGATCCCGCGGTGCTTGAGGCGCTCATCGCGCGCCGTGGTCCTGCCGTGCTCGCATTCTGCGAGGCGGTCTGCGAGCCGAGCGTGGCGGCCCGCGCCGCCGCCGAGGCGTTCGCGCGGTTCCGGGCCCTGGTCGTCGCCGTCCCCGACGCCGACGGCGTGGATCCCGAGCAGTTCCTCATCGGCGCGACGCGGCACGCCGCGGCGGCGATGGCGCGCCCGCCCTCCGAGGACCGCGGCGTCCTGCGCTCGATCGGCCGCGCGACGAGCCCCGAGACCTCCGCGGCGGTCCCCACCTTGCTGGCGGCCCGGGCGGACTCGATGCTCGGCGTGGAGGACCTCGAGCGGCTGACGAGGCTGCTGGAGCGCTCGGCCTCCTGCCGGGAGGTCGAGGGGGCCTTCCGCCGCGCCGAGCAGGGGTACCGCAGCCCGCCAAGCCGCGAGCTGCCGCCGGACTCCGTCGCGCTCATCGTCGCGACCATGCAGGCCGCCGCCCCCGTCGATCCCGCCTTCGAGCGCCTCGAGGTGCCCGCGGGCGGGGGGCCTGCGGCCGCCGTCACCACGGCTGAGCCCGAACCCGAGCACGCCGAGCCGGGCGACGGGAACCCCGACGCACCCGACGCACCACTCGTCGACGAGGCGCAGCCGGCGGCGCCCGAGGCCATTCCAGCCCACGCCGAACCCGAACCGGAGCCGCTCCCCGTCGGGCCCGGCGAGCCCGGCGAGCCCGCACCGTTCGTGCTGGACGACGAGGGCGACCCGGACGACCACGACGAGCACCACGCCGACGACCTGCCCCCGATCCCGCTCGCCGACCAGACCCTGATCACGCGGGCCGACGCCGTTGACCCCGTGCACGCCCCGCCACCCAAGCCGCCGAGCCGGCTGCGCGGCGCGCTGCGCCTGCCGCACGGGGGCGGACTGCACCTGCCGCGGCGCCCGGGCCCCCGTGGCAAGGGCGACGCCCACGCGACGACCGGGGCCGATCACGGTCCCGTCTTCCAGTTCCTGCTCCCGGCGCTGGCGATCCTCATCGCCATCCTCGTGATGCTCGCGGTCGCCGGCGTGTTCGGTGGTGGCGACGCCGCACCGGCGGTGATCGTCCTGCAGGCCCTGGTCGACGCGGCGAACCCGCCCGCCAGCGCGGTGCTCACGCCCGGCTGAGCACCGCCGTCCTCACCCCGCCAGCCGGGCCCGGACGCGCGCCAGGAAGGCGGCGTGCACCCGGTCGTCGCCGGTGATCTCCGGGTGGAAGGAGACCGCGAGCACGTCGTCCTGGCGAACCGCCACGACGTGCCCATCGACCGCGCCGAGCGGCTCGACCGCCGGACCGTGGTCGGACACCCATGGCGCCCGGATGAACACCGCACGCAGCGGGTGCCCCGGGCCGGTGATCCCTTCCAGCTCCAGGTCGGCCTCGAAGGACCGGATCTGGCGTCCGAACGCGTTGCGCTCGGCGGTCAGATCGAGGATGCCGAGATGGTTGCGGTCGAGCATGATGAGGCCGGCGCACGTCCCCAGCACCGGGTGGCCGGCCGCGGCGAACGCCCGGAGCGGGTCGGCCAGGGCCTCCCGGGCGACGCCGAGCGTCATCGTCGTCGACTCGCCCCCGGGCAGCACGAGGCCGTCCAGGCCCTCCAGGTCGGCGGGCGTGCGCACCTCGCGCGCCGTCGCACCGAGGGCGGTGAGCATCCGGGCGTGGGCGGCGTAGTCCCCCTGCAGGGCCAGCACGCCGACGGCGGGCGACCGGTCGGTCGCCGTCACTACCAGCCGCGTCCGGCGAAGAGCTCCTCGCCGCCGAGCTTGCGGGACTCCAGCGACTGCATGGCGCCGCCGAGGCCCTCGCTGGCCGCGGCGACGCGGACCGGGTCGGCGAAGTGCGTCGTGGCCTCGACGACCGCGCTCGCCCGTGGCGCGGGGTCGTCGCTCTTGAAGATCCCCGAGCCGACGAACAGCGACTGGGCACCAAGCTGCATCATCAGGCTCGCGTCCGCCGGCGTGGCGATGCCCCCGGCGCTGAACAGCGGCACCGGGAGGCGCCCCTCGCGGGCCACCCAGCGCACGAGCTCCAGCGGGGCTGAATGGTGCTTGGCGGCGGTGCCGAGCTCGGCGTCGTCCATGCTGGCCAGGCGCCGGATGTCCCCGGTGATCTCGCGCATGTGGCGGACGGCCTCGACGATGTCGCCGGTGCCCGCCTCGCCCTTGGAGCGGATGAGCGCGGCGCCCTCGGCGATACGCCGCAGCGCCTCTCCCAGGTTCGTGGCCCCGCAGACGAAGGGCACGTCGAACGCCCACTTGTCGATGTGGTTGGCCTCGTCGGCCGGCGTCAGGACCTCGGACTCGTCGATGTAGTCGACCTCGAGCGCCTGCAGGACCTGGGCTTCGGCGAAGTGGCCGATCCGGGCCTTGGCCATCACCGGGATCGACACGGCCTCCTGGATGGCCTTGATCATCGCCGGATCGCTCATCCGGGCCACCCCGCCGTCGCGGCGGATGTCCGCCGGGACACGCTCGAGCGCCATGACGGCCACCGCCCCCGCTTCCTCGGCGATCCGGGCCTGCCCGGCGTCGACGACGTCCATGATGACGCCGCCCTTGAGCATCTCTGCCAGGCCGGTCTTCACCCGCGGGGTCGCTTCGTCGCGCATACCCAAAGTGTACCTCCGCGGTGGGGATTCCTACTTCAGGCGGAACGCCTTGATGCGCTCCTGGTACTGCGAGGCGTCCTGGGCGTAGACGCCGTAGGCCAGCGCCTGGATGATCGACAGCAGCGCGGTGTGCGAGCGCACGTAGGCCGGGCTGTTGGACGAGTAGTACAGGCGGATGGTCGCAAGCTTGGCGACTTCGGACAGGGTGGCGTCGGTGATGGCGACCGTCCGTGCCTTGCGGTGTCGCGCGAGCTTCATGGCGCGGACCACCAGGGCGTGCGGCCGCCCCGCGCTCAGGCCGATGACGAGGGTCTGCTCGTCGATGCGCCCCAGGCGGCTGAGCGCCTCCTGCGACGGGCTGGCGACGATGTCGGCCCGGAGGTCCAGCAGCATCAGCAGGTGCCGCAGGTAGCTGGCGAAGAACGCCATCTGATCGGTTCCGGCGATGAGCACGCGGTCGGCCGCAGCGATCGCGTCGATCGTCGCCTGCACGTCGCTGCGCGACACCTTGCGCGCCGTCTCCTCGACGTTGACGTGGTCGGAGGCGATTGCCGTCTCGAACTCGTTCTGGTCGAGGCTGAACAGCGGCTCGACGACGCCGGTCGCCGGACCGTCGGGCGCCGTGTAGCGCCGCCGGTATTCCTGGCGCGCGGAGTCCTGGAGCTCCGGGAACCCCTCGAACCCGAGGGCCTGCGAGAAGCGCACCACCGTCGAGCTGGAGGTGTTGGCCCGGCGGGCGAGCTCCTCCGCGGTCTGGAAGGCGACTTCATCCAGGTGGTCGACGATGTACTGCGCGACGTCCTTCTGAGAGCGCGAGAACTCGTCGAAGCGGGCCTGGATGTAGGCCGACAGGGTCTGGTGGCCGTGCGCCTCGTGGGGCGGGGCCTGCGTGCTGGTTGCGGTCCTCTTCATGGGCGTGACCGGAGTTCGACGCCACATGCAGGCGTTCCTTCACGCCGCTGCCGATGTTCTTCGCCACCGCGGTGCGGACGACCCTCCCGCGGGCCCGAGGGGCGCTACGTGAGGTCCCGACGATCCTGAAAGCGGACCATGTCGCCCTCGCCGTAGAGGTCGCCGTCGGGCGCCTGCTCCTCGACCCAGTGCTCGACGTGGCTGGTGATCCGCCCGGTGCCCGCCTCGTCGCCGTGGCTGGCGTGCTCGATGAGCTCGGCCTCCGCCATCTCGAAGCCCTCCGACTCCCCGCCGCCGGCCTCCAGGACGGGGAGCATGGCCGGATCCTTGGGGTCGTCGAAGCGCATGCTCCGAGCTTAACGGAGGCTGTCAAGGGCGCCGCAGGGCTTCGTGGGCGGCGGACGGATGGACGACCGGGGCCGCGAACGCCGTGGGCGGGGGCGGTCGGTCAGACTGTCGGCCATGAGCACCCCCGCGTCCGGCCGCGAGCACGACATCGTGCTCTTCGGCGCCACCGGCTTCGTGGGCCGGCTGACCGCCGCCTACCTCGCCCAGAACGCCCCCGGCGGCGTGCGGATCGCCCTGGCGGGCCGCTCCCAGGAGCGGCTGGAGCGCACGCGCGCGGAGCTTGGCCCGGGCGCCGCCGCCTGGCCGCTGGTGGCGGCCGACAGCCTGGACCCGGCCGCCATGGCCGCCCTGGCGCAGTCGACCGCGGTCGTCGCGACGACCGTCGGGCCCTACCACCGGTACGGCATGCCACTGGTGCAGGCCTGCGCGGCGGCGGGCACGCACTACGCCGACCTCACGGGCGAGGTGCTGTTCATGCGCCGGTCGATCGACAACGCCGATGCCGCCGCCCGCGCGTCGGGGGCGCGAATCGTGCACACGTGCGGCTTCGACGCGATCCCCTCGGACATCGGCGTCCACCTGCTGGCCGAGCACGCCCTCGCCCACGGGCTCGGGGGCCTGCGGGACCCCACCCTCGTCGTCAAGGCGTTCAGCGGCGGCGCCAGCGGGGGCACGATCGACTCGCTGCGCGGGCAGTTGGACGAGGCGCGAGCGGACCCGGCCAGCCGCCGCATCATGCTCGACCCGTACTCGCTGAGCCCCGACCGCGCCGCCGAGCCGGACCTGGGTTCCGAGCGCGACCCGGCCGGCGTCGTCCGCGACGACGCCCTCGGCGGGTTCCTGGCCCCCTTCGTGATGGGGACGGTGAACTCGCGCGTCGTCCGGCGCAGCAACGCGCTGCGCGCCCACAGCTATGGGCGCCAGATGCGCTACCGCGAGCTCATGCTCGGCGGCCCCCTGCCGCTCGGACCCGCGAAGGCCGCCGCGATGGCTGGTGGCCTGGCCGTGCTGATGGGCGGCCTGCTGCTGCCGCCCACGCGCAAGCTCCTGGACCGTGTGCTGCCCGACCCGGGCGAGGGGCCCAGCGAGGCGCAGCGCGACAAGGGGTTCTTCCGCATCGACGTGCACACGACGACCGACAGCGGTGCCCGCCTGGTCTGCGAGATCGAAGTCGCCGGCGACCCGGGCTACAAGGCGACCGCGGTGATGTTCGGGCAGAGCGCGCTCGCGCTGGCCCAGGACGGCGGGCGCCTGCCCGACGTCGCGGGGGTCCTGACCCCGGCGACCGCGATGGGGACCGTCCTCGCCGACCGCCTGCGCGCCGCCGGGCACCGGTACGAGGTCCGCGCCGCGTAGGCCACGCCCGCCGGCCCCGCCGGCCCCGCCGCCCCGCCGCGGGTGGAGCCTGGCTGCTGTCATACGTCACCGAGGCTCCGTCCACCCGCCGTCGCGCCCCGGCCGCCAGCCGCGTGGAACCTGACTGCTGTCAGGCAGCAACGAGCCTCCACGCACGGCCGTCCGATGGCCCGCACGCCGGCCGCCGCTGGTCAGGCCCGTGCGCCGTCCCCCGGGGGCTCGGTGTGCACGATCACGTCCGCCAGCTCCGGCCTGCCGTCGCGCACGTCGGCCTCGATCAGCCCCGTCCGCTGGTGGGCCACCCTGAGGGGCTGCTCGGCCGGTAGCACGACGGTGATGAACGCCACCCGGCCTCGCTCGGCGTCCCGGAAGCAGACCTCGACCGGACGGGCGCCCGTGTAGCGGCGCACCACGGCGTCGATGAGGTCGATCTCCTCCTGAACCTCCTCCGTGGACGGCTCCACCGTCCAGTCCACCCGCGCCAGCGGCTCGATGTGCGTGAACACCCGCGAGAGCTCCGGCACGTCGGCGGCGATCGCCGTCTCCAGCCGGGTGACGATGGTGTGCGCATGCTGGAGCGTGAGGCCGGAGGGGAGCTTCACGTGCAGCGACAGCTCGTGGCCCCCGGCAACGTTCATGACGCGGACGTTGTGGACCTCGCGCACGTCGGGGACCCCGAGCGCCGCCGCGGTCGCCCGCTCCCGAAGGTCGCCGGCGGCGTCCAGCGGCTCGACGTGGACGACGACGTCGGCGGTGGGCAGCGCGCCGCGGACCGTCGCCTCGACCTCGTCGGCGGTGGCGTGCGCCTGGCCAATGCCGGCATCGGGCGCCACCCCGACGACGACGTCGACGAAGCTGCGACCAGCCGCCTGACGCAGGCGCACCCGGTCGACCTTGACCCCCCCGTCCAGTTCGGCCAGCGCCGCCGAGAGGTCAGCGTGCGCGGCGGCGGGCGCCCGGTCCATGAGCACGTCCACCGAGTCCGCGGCCAGCCGGATCGCCGCGATCACGACCAGGACGGCGACGACGAGCGCGGCGATCGAGTCCGCGCTGGGGTAGCCGGCGCTCACGAAGATCAGTCCGATCAGGACCGCCGCGGACCCGAGCAGGTCAGAGCCGAAGTGCAGGGCGCTGGCCGCCAGCGCCGGCGAGTCGTAGCGCCGGGCGGCGCGGACGCTGATCAGGGCCCGCGTCCCGTCGACCACGATGACGAGGACCAGCAACGCGATGATCCACCAGCGCACGTCGATGACGCTGGCGTCGTGTCCGGAGGCCAGGCGCGAGGTCGCCATCACCGCGATGAACGCGGACACGAGCACGAGGAAGACGCTCTCGCCGAGCGCGGCCAGGTGCTGGGCCTTGTCGTGCCCGTACTGGTGCTCCTGGTCGGCCGGGCGCATGGCCACCCGCAGGGCGAACAGCGTCAGCAGCGCGGCGACCAGATCGGTGCCCGAGTGCGCGGCCTCGGCCAGCAGGCCGAGCGACCCGGACACCAGGCCGGCGACGAGCTTGACCGCGACCAGCAGGCAGGCGGCGAGCACGGAGAACTTCGCGGTGCGCACCTGTCCCCGGGCGGCGACGCCGTCGATGGGGGCGGCCGCGGGCGCGGGCGCGGGCGCGGCGCGAGCCGCAAGCGGTGTGCCGTCGGCGCTCACGGAGGGGACGTTAGGCCGTCACCGGCGTCCGCGCCGGCAAAGCCGAGCTGGCGCCACGCCTCGTACACGGCGATCGAGGCCGTGGAGGACAGGTTCAGCGACCGCCGTCCGGGCAGCATCGGGACGCGCAGGGCGTCGGTGACATGGGGGTCGGCGAGCACCTCAGCCGGCAGCCCGGACGGCTCGGGGCCGAACAGCAGCACGTCGTCGGGTCGGTAGACGACGTCCACGTAGGACCGCGCGGCGTGAGCGGTGAAGGCGAAGACCCGGGCCGGGGTCAGGGCCTGCCAGGCACGCTCCAGGTCGTCGTGGACGGTCACGCTGGCCAGGTCGTGGTAGTCGAGGCCCGCCCGCCGCAGGTTGGCGTCGGTGAGATCGAAGCCCAGCGGCCGGACGAGGTGCAGCGGGCAGCCGGTGACCGCCGACAGCCGGATGGCGTTGCCGGTGTTCGGCGGGATGCGGGGCTCGAAGAAGACGATGGCCGGTATCAGCAGCATGATCCCACGCGTGGTAGTCGCGAGCGAATGGTGATCATGGGAAATGGTGATCGGATTTGGGTAGTTTGGTCGGGCCCGCTGTCCCCCATCCCGTCAGGAGATCCGTATGTCCACGACCGACGAGCTGCTCGCCAACGCCAAGAAGTACGAGGAGGCGTTCGATAAGGCCGATCTGCCCATGCCTCCCGGCCGCAAGATCGCGATCGTCGCCTGCATGGACGCGCGGCTGAACCCGTACGGCCTGCTCGGCCTGCAGGAGGGCGACGCGCACGTGATCCGCAACGCGGGAGGCGTCATCACCGAGGACGAGATTCGCTCCCTGGCCATCAGTCAGCGCCTGCTCGGCACCGAGGAAATCGTCCTCATCCACCACACCGACTGCGGCATGCTGACCTTCACCGATGACGAGTTCAAGGCGTCGATCCACCAGGACACCGGCATCAAGCCCGCGTGGGCGGCCGAGGCCTTCGACGACATCGAAGCCGACGTGCGCCAGTCGCTGGAGCGTGTCCGCACGAGCCCGTTCATCCCGCTCAAGGACAGCGTGCGCGGCTTCGTCTACGAGGTCGAGACCGGACGCCTGCGCGAGGTCGTCTGACGCCGCGGCGGTCGGGCAGCGGCGATGATGCCCGAATGCTCGACCGCCTCAAGGGCACCTGGCTGAACCTGCGCCAGAACCTCGCCTTCATCCCCGGCTTGATCGTGCTCGTGTTCGGGGCGCTGGGCGTCGGACTCGTCGAGCTGGACCGGCGGGTGGATCTCGGCGGCGCCCAGGAGATCTTCGCCGGCGACGGACCGGCCGCCCGCACGCTGCTCTCGGTCATCGCCGGCTCGCTGATCACCGTCGCCGGCCTGACCTTCTCGATCACCATGGTCGTGCTGCAGCTGGCCTCCAGCCAGTTCAGCCCCCGCGTGCTGCGCACGTTCTTCGGCGACCGCATCACGCAGATCACCATCGGCACGTACGTCGGGACCTTCGTCTACGCGATCCTGGTCCTGCGCGCCGTCGGCTCGTTCGACAGCGCCGGGTTCGTCCCCCGCCTGAGCGTCACCGTCGCCTCGATTTTGGGCATCGCCGCCGTCGTGCTGCTGATCGTGTTCCTCAACCACGTCGCGCAGATGGTCCAGGTCTCACACGTGATCGCGAACATCGCCCGCGACACCCTGAGCCGAACGGACGCTCTCTACACGACCGACGAGCACGGGACCGCGATGACCGACCAGACCGCCGGCGAGCTGCTGGCCGTCTGGCGCCTGGACCTGTCCGGACGCGTGATGCCCCCGCGTCCGGGGTACGTGCAGCGCGTCGGGCTGGACTCGCTCATGCGCGAGGCGTCCGGACACGCCGACCGCCTGGCGATCCTCGTCTGCCCGGGTGACTTCGTCGGCGTCGACACCCCGCTGGCCCAGACGTGGCCGGCGGACGCCGCGGACGCGTGCGGCTTCGGGGTCGCCTCCGCGGTGACGATCACCGACGAGCGCGACCTGGACCAGGACGTGGACTTCGGCGTGCGCCAGCTGGCCGACATCGCCCTGAAGGCCATGTCCCCCGGGATCAACGACCCAGCGACCGCGGTGACGGCCATCGGCTACCTGCGCGCGATCCTCGTCCGCCTGACCGAGCTGGACGACCGTCCCGGGGTGCGGCAACTGGACGACGGCGGCATGATCGCCGTCATCCGGCACCGGCGTTACGAGGAGTACCTGGAGTCCTCGGTCGTACAGATCGGCCGGTACCTCGACGGCGACGCATGGGTCACCAGCGAGCTGCTCGGCGCCCTGGGCGGCTGCGCGGCCGTCGCCCGCCGCCGCGGCCTGACCGGGCGCCTGCAGACCATTGACACCGCCGCGCGCGCCATCGCCGAGGAGGCGACCGCCGAGGCCGGAAGCATCCACGACCGCGGCCGCATCGCGGACGCCCTCGCCTCCGCGCTCGGGACCGACGCGTGATGCGAGCGGTAGCGTCCCCGGCGTCGCGCCCAGGCTGCGACGGGGCGGTAGCTCAATTGGTCAGAGCCGCGGACTCATAATCCGTCAGATCCTGGTTCGAGTCCAGGCCGCCCTACTGCGCCGCAGTGTGGAGTCCGCCGAGGACAAGCACGATCTGAGCATGGCCCGCGGAGTCGTCCATGCCGGCGCTGCCGCTTGTCTCCAGGATCGCGCGTGGCTTTCACGGGAGTGGGTTGACCGTCCGCGCCGCTGAGGTCGGTTGTCGGGGTCGGGGTGGGTGTGTCGGGGTCGGGGTGGGTGTGTCGGGGCGACGGGCCGCGGCGACAGAAGCCGGCCGGGGCGGGGCCGCGGGTCCAACGCGGATCGCGCCCGGTCGGCGGTGGGCAGGATCAGCGTTCGCGGCGTGGTGGGCCGCTGGTGTCGCGCCCGCTGACACCTGAAGCAGGCATGTGGCGCATGAGGTGTCATCGAGCGCCACCCAACGCGCCCGCCGCCGGACGTGGCGCTCGAACGGACGGTCCTACGGTCACTTCGTGAGAGACCTACCGGGCCGCCACGCGCGCGTGGTCCCGCGACGTCACGCGCGACCACCCCGCGCTGCGGTCACGTCGTGGGCTCCATACGCACGGCCGCCGCCACGACGCTGTGCACCACCCTGGCCGCACACCTCCGCCCAGGCCCCCGAACGGAGCAGCGCCCGGCTACGGCGCGCCGATGGCGAACGCGTGCCGGCGGGCGGTGAGGCTGGTGCTCTTGTACACGCTCGGCCCATAGCCGCAGGAGGCGCCGACCTTCACGCCCGCGATCCGCCGGAACGGCGCGTGCGCCAGGCCGCAGTGCCACGGCGACGGCGCGCTGGAGCGGATGAACCGGCTCGCCGTGCGCTTGGCGTACGTGCAGCTCACCCCGCGGATCACGACGACGGGGTACTTGCCGAGGACCTTGCCCGAGCAGCGGTGGCTCTTGGCCGCGGCCGGGGACGGTGCTGCAGCAGCGGGGACGACCAAGGCCGCAGTGACCACGAGGAGGAGGGTGCGTCGCATGAAGCGGCCTCTACCCATCAGCCGCCGCGTTTCGCGCTGCGCTGTCAGCCCGGGAACCGCGCCCGGCGCGGCACGCCCCCGGTCACTGGTCGCGGGAGGTCGCCTTCTCCACGGCCCGCTGCAGCTCCCCCGCCGACAGCGCCCCCTCGAACCGCGCGGAGACCTTCCCCGCCCGGTCGATGACGAACACCCAGGGCTCCGTGGGCAGGCGGTAGGCGCGCACCTGCGGCCGGAAGCCCTTGCCTGCGTCGTTGTCGGTGTAGATCTCCTGGTGGATGAACGCCGCCTTGTCCCCCGTGGCGTCCTTGACCTGCTCGACGACGTCGACGACGGGGCCACACACCCGGCTGGAGCACAGCTGCGGGGTGGCGAAGGCCAGGACGACGGGCTTGCGGCCGAGCACGTCGGCCAGGTCGCTGCGCAGCAGGTCGGTGGCCGGCGGCACGCGCGTGGAGATCTTCTCGGCGTCGCCGCCGACCGAGGCGATCGTCGGGGTGTGCGTGCGGACCGCCGCCTGGCCCACGTCCGGCGGCTGGGCGCCCTTGACCCCGATCTCCATGGTCCGTGGACCGGCGGTGAGCAGGCGGCCGTCCATCCGGGCGACCGCGATGACCGTGACCTTGCCGGCGTCGGCCTTCTTGAACGGCACGTCCGCGACGTAGACGCTCTTGGCCGCATCGGGATCCTGGGCGGTGGTCTGGCTCTCGAACTGGGGCTTGACCGCCAACGACTCCGACCGCGCCACGTACGGCCCGCGCAGGCGGCTGCCGTCCTCCCCGCCGACGTACAGCGCCACCCCGGCGCCCGTGATCTGCTTGCGCGCGACGTCGAACAGCGCGAACCCGACGCGCTGCTTACCCGGGTTCAGCACGGACACCGTCGGCGAGAAGATCGGCCCCTCGGGCAGCTTGGCCTGCAGCTTGGCCATCGTCAGCCCAGCCGCCTTCGGGAAGGCCTGCGCCTTCGCGCTGGCCGGTGGCGTCGCGGGGGCGGTCTCGGCGCTGCCCGAAGCCCCGCAGGCCGACAGGCCCAGGGCGGCGAGGCAGCCGACGGCGGACACACAGGCACGAACGGACACGCGGACGATGCTAGGGACCCGGATGCGACCGCGTCGCACTCACTGTCCGGACGGCGTCACCACCTGTCGCACCCCCGTCTGGTTGGATACGCACGCCCCCAAACCCGACGTACAGGAGCACGATCGATGACGCAGCGAGCAGCACTGGTGACCGGCGCCTCCAGCGGGATCGGACTGGCCGTCGCACAGATGCTCGGCGAGGAGGGCTACGCCCTGACCGTCGCCGCGCGCCGGCCCGAGAAGCTCGAGGCCGCGGCCGACGGGCTCCGTGCCCAGGGATACGAGGTCCAGCACGTCGCGGGCAACCTCGGCGACGAGGACACGATCAACAGCGTGGTCGACGCCCACCGCGAGCGCTACGGCCGCCTGGACGTCCTCGTCAACAACGCGGGCGTCGGCATGGGTGAGCTCGCCGACGAGCTGACCACCAAGAAGGTCGACATCCAGCTGAGCACGAACCTGCGGGCGATCTTCCTGTTCTATCGGGCCGCCCTCCCGATGCTGCGCGCCGCGGGCGAGGAGCACCGCAACGCCCTGGTCGTCAACACCGCGTCGATCAGCGGCATCCGCGGGGAGGCGTGGCTCGGGGTGTACTCCGCGACCAAGCACGGCGTCGTCGGCTACACGCAGGCGATGAACAAGGAGCTGGCCACCGCGGGTATCAAGAGCTGCGCGCTGGCCCCCGGGTTCGTCGACACCCCCATGACCGACTTCGTCAAGGAGCACGTCCCGGCCGAGTCGATGATCGCCCCGCACGACATCGCCGAGGGCGTCCGCTTCCTCATCCGCACGACGCCGGGGTGCGTCGTGCCGGAGATCCGCTTCGAGCAGCCCGGCGGCGGGCTGGACTCGCTGCCGTCCTGAGCGACGGCAGCCCGCGCGTCAGACGAGCTCGGTCTCGCGCTCGTCGGCGCCGCCAACGTCGACGGCCTCGGCCGTCTCCCGCTCCAGGCGCTCCAGCGCGCGCTGGGCGTCGCGGTCCTCCCGGCGGGTTCGCGGCAAGTCCCAACCGCCGTCCTGCGCGGCTTCGCGGCCGCGGCGGTCGCGGGCCGCGGCCTGGTGGTCGGCGATGGCGCCGGCGAGGTCGGTCGGGACGACCTCCCGTGCGCGGCGCTCGCGGGCCACGGTCTCGTGCTCGACGATCGCACCGGCCAGGTCGCTGGGCGGGGCGTCCTGCTCGTCCCGCAGGCTGGCCTCCAGCGCGGTACGCAGGATGCGCAGCTCACGCTCGGTGGCGTGCCGGGCCCGCTTGACGCCGGCGAAGGCGTCCCACGCCTTGGCGAAGGAGATGAAGTTGGTGCGGCCGCCACACCGGTGCGCGGCCAGCATCGGGCAGACCCCCCCGTCGCGGTCCGAATAGGCCCCCACGATGATCTCGTTCGTCGAGATGCCCTCGAGCATCGCGATGCGGGTGCGCGCCGGCAGGCAGTCGATCGCCAGGCGCAGGTCGTCATGGGATGAGCGTCGCGTTCGCATAGGTAGGCTTGCGCGCCCTGGTCGGTGGGGGCGCCTCCGCGTCGCAGGTTACGCGGCGATCGTCCTCAGGCCAAGAAATTTCCCTTTGACTGAACGAGGTCTTGCATGAAGCTCGGCGTGCACATCGGCTACTGGGGCCTCGGCCTCACCCGTGAGGATCAGCTCGAGGTCGTTCAGGAGGCCGAGCGGCTGGGCTATGACTCGGTGTGGACGGCGGAGGCCTACGGCTCGGACGCCGCGACGATCCTCGGCTGGATCGCCGGCCAGACCACGACGATCAAGATCGCCTCCGGTATCCTGCAGATGCCCGGGCGCTCCGCGGCGATGACCGCGATGACCGCCGCCACGCTGGACCAGCTGTCCGACGGGCGCATGATCCTCGGCATCGGGTCCTCCGGCCCGCAGGTGTCCGAGGGCTGGCACGGCGTCCGCTTCGCCAAGCAGCTGCAGCGCACGCGCGAATACGTCGCGGTCCTGCGCATGGCGCTGGCCCGCGAGCGCGTAGAGTTCCACGGCGAGTCGATCGACCTGCCGCTGCCCGACGGCCCCGGCAAGGCGCTTAAGCTCACGATCTCCACCGTGCAGGACCGGATCCCGATCTACATCGCCGCGATCGGTCCGAAGAACACGCAACTGGCCGCGGAGATCGCCGACGGCGTCATCCCCACCCTGTTCTCGCCGGAGCACGTGAGCGTCATCCGCGACGAGATCCAGACCGGCGTGGACCGGGCCGGCGACGGCAAGACGGTCGACGACGTGGCCATCGCGCCCTCCGTCCAGGTGTACGTCGGCGACGACATGACCGAGGCGCGCGACCTCATGCGCCCGTTCCTCGCGCTCTACATCGGCGGCATGGGCTCGCGCAAGCAGAACTTCTACAACCAGCTCGTGCAGCGCTACGGCTTCGAGGAGGACGCGGCGAAGATCCAGGATCTGTACCTGGACGGCAAGAAGGACGAGGCGGCCGCCGCCATTCCCGACGCGCTCATCGACACCGTGTCGATCTGTGGGCCGCCCGAGCACGTCCGCGAGCGCCTGGCCGCCTACGAGGCCGCCGGGGTCCACACGCTCGGCGTCACGCCGATGGCGTGGACGAAGGACGGCCGCCTGGACCAGCTGCGCCAGGTCGCGGAGCTGGCGGGATAGCTCGCCCAGGGGGGCTGCATCCTGTGCGCGAGCTCGCTCGGGCTCCCTCGCGCGCCTGTGTTCGCACCGACGCGGCGAGAGGGTAGATGAAGGTCCTGCTCGGGGCGTTCGGCGACCCCGGGCACACGTTCCCGATGATCGCCCTCGGCGTCGCCCTGCGCGACGCCGGGCACGACGTCACGCTGGAGACATGGCAGCGCTGGCGCCCGGAGGTGCAGGCCGAGGGCCTGGGCTTCGCCGACGCGCCCGAGTACGACGCCTTCCCCACCGAGGGCCGCTACCTCAAGCCCTACGAGGCGGTCAGCCGCGCCACCGTCCACACGCGCGAGCTCGTGCGGACCCTGGCCCCCGACGTCGTCGTCGCCGACATCCTCACGCTGGCCCCGGCGCTGGCCGGGGAGCTGGAGGGCGTCCCCGTCGCCACCCTCATCCCCCACGTCGACCCGCGGCCGGCTCCCGGCTTTTCCCCCTACTCGGCGGGTGCTCGGCTGCCGCGCACCGCCGTGGGACGGCGGCTGTGGGACGCCGCCGCGCCGCTGGTCGACCGCGGCCTGATCCTCGGCCGCGCCGAGCTGAACGAGACCCGCCGCCGCCTGGACCTGCCCCCGCTGGACCACGTGCACGGGGGGATCAGCCGGTCGCTGTGCCTGGTGGGGACGTTCCCGCAGCTGGAGTACCCGCGTCCGGCGTGGACCGCGCCGAACACCCACGTCGTCGGCCCGCTGCTGTGGGAGCCGCCCGCCGAGGACGTGGACCTGGACTTCGGCGACCCGGCCCTCCCCCTCGTGCTCGTCGCCCCCTCCACCGCTCAGGACGCCGAGCACCGGCTGCTGCGCGCCGCGCTCGCCGGCCTGGCCGACCTGCCGGTCCGGGTGCTGGCCACCACGAACCGGCGGGCGCTGACCGACCCGGTCCCCGCGGTCGCCGCGAACACCAAGCTCGTGGACTGGGTCTCCTACGCGCGCACCATGCCCCGCTGCGACGTCGTCGTCACGCACGCCGGGCACGGCACCCTCGTGCGGGCGCTGGCCTCCGGCTGCGCGGTGGTCGCCGTTCCGGCGGGTGGGGACATGAACGAGAACGCCGCCCGTGTGGCGTGGGCCGGCGCCGGCGTCCGCCTGCCCCGCCGGCTGTGCACGCCGGGGGCGGTGCGCTTGGCCGTGGGGCGCGCGCTGGAGGACGGTGAGTTGCGCGCCCGGGCGCGGGAGCTGAGCGCGTCAGCACCCGCGCAGGACGCCGCCCGACGCGCGGCGGACCTCATCGGCGGCTTGGCCGACGCCGGCCCCGGTGGGCACCGTAGGGGGTGAGGGTGGCGCGGCCCTCGAAGACCGCCAGGCAACGTTCGTCGTCGAGGGTCGAGCGGTAGGCGATGCCCGCTTTGCCTAGCGCATAGAGCTCGAGCGCGATCGTCTTGGTGACAACGCGTTGGGTCGAGCGCAGCTGCTGATGTCGAGGTGTCGCATGCCATGGGCGGCGAGCAGGCTCGCATGGCGTTCCTCGAGCGCTCGTCGTACCTCCATGTCTTCGAGGTCGACGATGTGACTCTCGGGACCCGCGACGCGGGCCCGCGCGATACGACGGTCCGCGCGCCATTGCGCTTGCACGATGGCGGCCGACGGGAGAGTGCCGAAGAGGCTCTTGTACTCGGCGATCGCGCGCGTGTCCGGGCGGAGGTCCTGCAGCGCCTCGCGAAGAGCGTGGTGCGACGGCGGCCCAGGTAGAGCGTCCGGAAACGCGCGGTGGCCTCGAGGTTGGATCGTGGGTCGTCGAAGCGACCGTCCCAGGAGAGGAACTCGTGAGGCGGGTACTCGAGCGGGCCGGTATGCCACCTGACCCGGTACCAGGTGCCCTTCAGAGAGCGCTCCGGATGAACGCCCGAGCAAGCGGCACGATGCGGGCGATCTCCTCTGGAGTCTCGGCCGTGCGCAGCGTCGCCGCGGGAGCCTGGTCATCCAACGCGGCGTTGGTGCCGAAGAACCACCCCTGAGCGGCACGCTCGCCGTAGGTGGCGGCGAACAGCGCGGTCACGTGGTAGGCGGCACGGAGTCGCTCACGGACGATGGCGGAGGGATCAGCGCGGCGCTGTGCCCACTGGCCGACCGCCTTGGCGTCCTTGATGCCCGCCAGGTACGCGGTGAGCTTCTGGCCTAGGTGCTCCTGCAAAAACGCGGCCATCTCGTCCGCATCGATCAGCACAACGCGGCGGGCGATGTCCTGCTCGGCTGCCTGCAATGTCGCGGCATCGGTAGGGACGAGCTTGCCGGCGGTTCGAGCCCTGGATCGTCCCGTCTTGGCAGGTGCTGGTGCCTGCCGGTCCTTGGAGGTGATCGCAGATGCCATAGGCGAAACAGTAGCACTGTCAGGGGGTAGAGACCAACGCAGTAACGGATGCCTATACGGAGGTGAGACCGGGGCGTCGAACGTGACGACCTCTACCGCGATGCCCACCCCCGCGCGCGGATCTGCGGGACCGTCTCGGCGCTTGAGAGGTCAACGCACGTTCGCGGCGGCGGGCCAGGGCCTGTCGCAGCTGACGGGCTCGGCCGACATCGAGCCGCTCGTCTGACGCGCAGGGCACTGGCCGGCACCTGGTCTCCTCGCGCGTCACAAAGCCAGCGGGATCGTGACCGTCTCGTGTTCGAGGTTGGGCGGCCGCTGGTCGGGCCACATCTCGAACACCGCGTGCAGGGCGTCGGGCACGTTCGCACGAGCTTCGTCGCGCGTGCGCCCCTGGTCGATGGCCGCAGGGACTTCGAGGACACGGGCGAGGATCCAGCCGTCGCCACCGTCTTCGTAGACAATCGTCAGCTGCAGCTCGTCTTGCACATCCGGAACGGTACCGCTGCCTGCTTGCGGGCGGACGACACGGCCGCCCCGCACGCGGACAGCCGTGGCCTTGTCGTGCGCGCGGACGGCCTCGATCTCCTCGTCCGCGATCGGGCCGTGCTCGCGTTCGTAGGCGTCCAGGAACTCCCCGAAAGCTTGGAGACGGCGTTCGTCCTCGTCCATGTCTACATGATGCACGGCCACGACGACGGGGTATACCGCGCGCGGCCGCTCGGCGGAGCACCTGTGGGCACGACCTCGGGGTGGGGACATTCCGTGCCGGATACCGCCATACGGTCCCCACCCCTGAGCCCGCGAAGGCTCCGCACGGCAACTCGTTCGTGCGTAACCCCTCCGACCCGTCACCCCCAAGGCTCTGAAGATCTGCCGACCATCCGATTGCAGATCTGCCGACCCCCGGTCCTCGCCGGCACGGGAGCTGCTCGCTGCTTACATCGCGCGGGTGGGGTCGTCCTCCGAGCGCAAGCTACCACCGCCTCTCGTCGCCGAGCGGATCGCGCCACGATCAGTGGTTGTCGAGCGGATGGTGCCGTCCTTGCGGTGCACGATCACTTCTCCCCCGCCGACGCCGTGCAGCGCTGACGCTGCGCGGACGGCCGCGGCCTGGGTGGGATGCACGGACGATGCGCGTTGCCGGCCCTCGGGCCTGATCTCCCAGCTGTCGGCGCCGCGTGAAGACTGACCCCCTCGGGCGGTTGGCGGAGTCGTCCGGGGTGATGCTGAACCTCGTCGCAAACAGCGACGAGGGGGTGGCGAGAGGGTGGTTGATGTGGAGCAGTGGGCTGAGCTTCGGCGGAGCACTTCGTTGGCGGCAAGTCGATCAAGGAGCTGTCGCGGGCGACGGGGTTGTCGCGCAACACGATCCGTCGGGCGGTGAGGGCGGATGCGCCGCCGGCGTATCGGCGGCCGCCGAGGGCGGGCGTGATCGAGCCGTTCAAGGACGAGATCCATCGGCTTTTGAAGGACGACCCGAAGCTGGACGCGAGGGCCGACTACCCGGCCTTCACGGTCACGCACGGGATCGACGACGTGCTCCAGGAGATCCACGACGTCAACGCCGAGCGCTGGCTGGCGGATGCAGCGATACGATGACCGGTGCGCTTGCCTCTCGCGCAGCGCTCATTCAGCGGAACATATCCGGGCCTCCGCGACGCCACTATGGCCGATCGCTTGAACGGAGGAGGCTAGATCACGCCGTACACTGTCCGGCATGGCGAGCACGAGGCTTGAGATGCGGGTTTCTCCTGATCGTGCCGAGCTGATCCGGCAGGCGGCAGCCGCCCGTGGCGAGTCGCTGACCACCTTTGTCCTCGACGCCGCGACCCGCGCCGCAGAGCATGCGCTGGCGGTCGAGCGCGAGACGCTCGTGTCAGCTGATTTCTTCGAGCAGCTGCTGGCGGCGCTGGATGCCGAGGACGAGGTGCCGGCCGAGCTTGCAGCGCTGGCCCGGCGCCCTCGCTCGTTCACCCGACGGTGAGCACGTATCGCTCGGAGCAGCTCGCGGCCGAGCACGATCTTCAAGCATTCGACAGCGGCGCGGAGGAGCTCGACAAGTGGTTGCGTGGCGCTGCCCGCCATGCCGATGCGGCCAGGACCGGCCGGACCTTCGTGTGGGTGGCCCCAGATTCGGCTGCCGTCGTGGGCTACTTCACGCTGGCCGCGCACCTGGTGCGGCGGGCCGAGGGTGCCGAGAAGCATTGGCCACGGCTCGCCGGAGGCCATCCCGGCGATCCTGCGTGCCCGTTTGGCACTCGACCGGTCCCTGCACGGTGGAGGGTACGGCGGTCAGCTCCTGCTCGATGCCCTGGAGCGTGCGGTGGATGCCTCGGCCGAGTCGCAGCACGTCTGGTCGTCGTCGATGCCGTCGACGCACAGGCGGCCGCGTTCTATCTGCGCTATGGCTTTCGACGCTGCCCCCACCCGCAGCGCCTCGTGCGCAAGACCAGCGACATTGCCGCCGCTCTGCGCCACTCGTGACGTGACCGTCGAGGGTCGCCTTGCAGCGGTCATGCAGACATACCGTGCCCCTCGCAACGACCCGCGGACGGTGACCGGCATCAACCTGGCATCGGCGAGATATCCTCCGACATCACCAACGGCCAGACGTCGACGGTGAACCCCGCCCCCGATCCCCCGGCCCAGAGGACGGTCACGACGCAGACGACGTACACCACGGTCGACCAGAACGGCACCCTGGGCTCGCAGTCTCCCAACACCGCGGTCCCCTACCGCTGCGCGATCGGCTGACCTCGCCACCGTCACTCGAAGTCCTGCAAGAGATCCACGGCGTCAACGCCGAGCGCTGGCCGGCGGATGCTGCGATTCGATGACCGGCGCCGCTTGCCGCTTGAGATTCGAGCTGTCGCACCGTTAGTCTGAACGTTCACGGTTTGATAAGGGGTCGGGGAAATGAGAGAGGACGCAGGGAACATCGCCACCGAGCGACGACGGAACACAGACCTGGTGACGGTCACCGAGGGCCAGCAGGCCGGACAGGCCTCCGACCTCTCGCTGGCGCCTGCGTTCCTCACCGAGCAGCGCCGCTCGGACCGTGACCGGTGGACCCCCCACGCGCTGCGGGCGGCCGACCTTCTGGGCCTCGGCCTCGCCGCCGGGCTGGCACTGTTGGTGCTCGGCGGCAGCGGTGCGCTGGCCACGCTCGCGCTGTTGACCGTCCTTGCCCTGTCGCTGATCCAGACGTTCAGCCTGTACGCGCGCGATCGCATCGTGATGCGGGCCAGCACGCTGGACGAGCTTCCCCGCCTGACCCAGGCGATCACCTTCGCCGCGGCCCTGACCGTCCTCGTCGGCCCCAGCCTGGCCGACACCGACCGGACGCTCACCACCGCGACGTGGGCGCTGGCGTGCCTGTCGGTCCCCGGCATCCGGAAGGTCGCCCGCGCGACTGTCAACCACCACACGGCAACGCAGCACGTCCTGATCCTGGGCTCGGGCATGATCGCCGACCTGGTCGCGGCCAAGCTGTCGCTCCACCACGGCCACGACCACGAGCTCATCGGTTGCCTGGACGTCGAGCACGACGATGTGTGTGGGTCCGACGCTGTCCCGCTGCTCGGGACCCTGTCAGACCTCGATGCCGTGGTGGCCGACCGCGGCGTCGACCACGTCGTCATCGCCTTCTCGGCCGGTACCGACCCCGAGGAGCTCATCGACGCGATCCGGCACTGTCGCCGGCTGGGGCTGAAGGTCAGCGCGGTCCCCCGCCTCTTCGAGGTGATGGGCAGCCACGTCGAGTTCCACGACGTCGGCGGCATGACCATGCTCGGCCTGCGAGGCCCGGCCCGCTCGCGCGGGGCGCTGGCGGCCAAGCGCACCATGGACGTCGTCGGATCGCTCGCGGCACTCGTCCTGTTGAGCCCGCTGCTCGCGCTGATCGCGGTGGCCATCCGCCTGACGTCTGCCGGCCCCACTCTTTACAGCCAGGAGCGCATCGGCCGCGACCAGCAGCCCTTCCGGATGCTCAAGTTCCGCACGATGGTGGTTGACGCCGACGCGCACAAGGCGGACATCGCCCACCTCAATGAGTTCTCCGGCGGGACGATGTTCAAGATCGCGCTGGACCCCCGCGTCACGCCCGTCGGCCGCTTTCTGCGCCGGACAAGCCTGGACGAGTTCCCGCAGTTCGTGAACGTGCTGCGCGGCGAGATGAGCATCGTCGGGCCCCGGCCGTTGATTCGCGAGGAGAACGACGCCGTCCTAGGCTGGTACCGCACGCGGCTGGACATCACGCCCGGGCTGACCGGGCCGTGGCAGGTCCTGGGCCGCCAGCATGTCCCGTTCGACGAGATGGTGAAGATGGACTGCCTCTACGTGGCCGAGTGGTCCCTGTGGCGTGACCTCAAGCTCACCCTCCGCACGATCCCCGTGATGCTTCGACGCACCGGCGCGTAGCAGCCGCCCTCGTCGCGAATCCAGACGCGCTCATGCCGGCGACGTCTGAGATATGATATTGCCGAGCATGGAGTTCCGGTTTTGACCGGCGTGTGCCGCGCCGCTGACGACGATCCGAGACGGTGGCGACGCAGGGCTCCTGGGATCACTCCAACCCCGCGGTCACCGCGTTTGCTGTGGTCGAGGACGCGGTTGCTACCTGGCGCCGCGCCGTGCCCACGCCCCTCTCGGCGACTGGGACCTGCCGGGTGGTTTCATCGAAGCCGGCGAGTACCCCGACGACTCGATCCGCCGCGAGATATCAGAGGAAACCGGCCTGAAGGTCGACCACCTGAGGGTGTTCGGTGCGTGGACCGGGCAGCACGGCGACGGAGGCGGTGGCAAGTGGAACATCGCCTACCACTGCCGACGCGGGATCGGTGAGGTCACGTCGGCCAGCGAGAAGTCAGAAGCGGCCCTGGCTTCCGTTAGCGGACTTCCCCGTGCCCCCGTTCAACAGCGAGCGTCTCGCGCTCGAAGCGCTCCGGACGTGACGCTGACTGCCAACGGTCGCGATATGCTTCCTGGCCTAAGGCCAGACGATTCTCCTGGCGGGTGTTGAGAGCAATATCGAAGGGGGGCTCGATGGGGAAGTCGATCTTGGTCGCCGGTGGCGGCGGCTTCATCGGAGGGGCGCTCGTCGCCGAGCTCCTCGCGCAGGGCAAGAATGTGCGCTGCATTGATCGCAAGCCGATCGACCAGTGGTATCAGGTGAGTTCGGAGGCCGAGAACATGGTCATGGATCTCCAGCTCCTTGAACGCTGCCGCGAAGCGATCGACGGTGTGGACGAGGTCTACAACCTCGCCTGCGACATGGGCGGCATGGGCTTTATCGAGAACAACAAGGCGTTGTGCATGCTGTCCGCGCTGATCAACATCCATCTGCTCGAGGCGGCGCGCCACGCTGGATCGACGAGCCGCTTCTTCTACGCCTCGTCGGCGTGTGTCTACGCTGCAGACAAGCAACTCGTCGCCGACCTCGTCCCGCTCAAGGAATCAGACGCCTACCCCGCGATGCCAGAGGACGGCTACGGATGGGAGAAGTTGTTCTCCGAGCGGATGTGCCGCCACTTCGCCGAAGACTTCGGCATGATCACCCGAACCGCCCGGTATCACAACGTCTACGGGCCGATGGGGACGTGGACGGGCGGGCGTGAGAAGGCACCGTCCGCGATCTGCCGAAAGGTGGCGGAGGCGCAGATATCAGGGCACCGGGAGATCGAGGTCTGGGGCGACGGCGAGCAGACGCGATCCTTCACCTACATCGACGACTGTGTCCGCGGATCGCAGATGATCATGGCTTCGGACATCGACGTGCCGATCAACCTCGGCTCCAGCGAGATGGTGTCCATCAACCAGCTCATCGACATCGTCTCGGAGATTGCCGGCATCACGGTGAGTCGCCGGTACAACCTCGCGGCGCCCAAGGGGGTGCGCGGCCGCAACAGCGACAACACGCTGATCCTCGACCAGCTGGGCTGGGAGCCGTCGACGCGACTGAAGGACGGACTCGCCGAGACCTACCGGTGGGTCTACGACCAAGTCGTAGCCAGCTCATCCGCATCGGCCGCCGCGGCCATCTGACGTAGAGCCTGTCGGCTTCGACCGCGCCGCATGCATCACGTCACGCGCCGAAGCGGTCGACCAGAACGGTTCGCTCGGAGGGGTCTCCGTGTTCGCCGCGGCGCCGTACCGCTGCGGCGCTCGGCTGACGGCGAGTCCGCCGCGACCGGCGGCGGCGCCGGTCGCCGCCGAACCGGCACACGTGCCAGACCGGCCGCGGCGGGCCGCGGCGGTACGCTCACCTGCTCACAATCCGACGCCGAACGAGTCTCTTCATGCATGACGACCGGGCCGTTCCGCCCGAGCCCATCGGTGGTGCCCATCAGGACCCGGACGCCGGCGACGGTCGCCCGCTGCGCATCCAGTTGTGGAGCTACAACTACGATCCCGAGCCCACCGGCATCGGGCCGGTGAGCACGACGTGGGCCCAAGCGATGCGTGCGCGCGGTCACGACGTCAGCGTGGTTGCCGCTCACCCTCACTATCCGAATCCCGACTGGGGCATGCGCCGCATGCCCTACCGCGAGCGACGTGACGGCATCGAGGTGCTTCGGCTACCGCTGTGGATCGGCCGCGCGAACGCTCGGGAGCGGCTTCGTCAGGAGGCGTCGTTCATGGCCGCTCAACTCGCCGCGATCCCAGCGCTGGGCCGCCCCGACGTCACCGTGGTCGTGTCACCATCGTTCCCGGCGCTGCTTCCCGCCGTCCTCGCGGGTGCAGTGCGTCGACGTCCGTGGATCCTCTGGCTCCACGACATCCTCCCCGATGCCGCGTCGGTCACCGGACTCCTCGACGAAAACAGCCCCGTGCTGCGCGCCTCGCGAGCGTTGGAACGGACCGCCTACAAGCACGCCGATCGCATCGTCGTGCTGTCGAGTGCGTTCACCGACAACCTCGCCGCAAAGGGCGTCCCCGTGGAGAAGATGCGGCTCATCTACGACCCGGCCACGCGGGTCCCGATCGGGGAGGTGCGGAAGCGAGGCTCGCGGATGCCGCGTGTCCTCTCCATGGGCAACATCGGCTTCTCCCAGGGACTGACCGCGTTGGTCGACGCGTTCGAGGCCGACCCCTCCACTGCCGGCCCCGACGTCCGCCTCGTGATCACCGGGAACGGCATGGCGGCAGAGGATGTCCGCAGCACCATACGGACGGACCGCGTGCAGATGCTCGGCGTCGTGGACTCCGAGCGCCTGGAAGCCGAACTGCACAGCGCGGACATCGGCCTGGTGACTCAGCATCACGAAGGAGGCGAGTTCAATATCCCGTCCAAGCTCATGAACTTCATGGCGTACGGCCTCCCGGTGCTCGCCGCAGTGAATCCCCGCGGTGAGGTCGCGCGCAT
Organism: Solirubrobacterales bacterium; assembly: GCA_038234375.1. Lineage (GTDB taxonomy): Bacteria > Actinomycetota > Thermoleophilia > Solirubrobacterales > Solirubrobacteraceae > Paraconexibacter. The sequence continues at coordinate 31,187 of JBBSUL010000002.1, forward strand.
CGTCAACGCGTCCGGGGCCGGATGGGTCGTGGACAGTGCCGAACCGGCCGCCCTGCCACGGATGATCGCGCAGGTCGCCGCGAATCCCGAGGACCAGCGCGCGAAGTCGGAGCGCGCGTGCGCCTGGGCGCGGGAGCATTACACCGCGGAGGCGTTCGCCCAGCGCTTTGACGCCGTGATCGCCGAGGTCTGCTGATCGGCGCCTGGCACTGACCGACGTGGTCCATCGCTAAGATGCCCGCGATCGCCGTGCCGTAGCCCGGCTGCTCGTCCTCGGCCGGCGCGACGATCATCACGGACGACCAATATCCCAGGAGGCGTCCTCCGACCAGCGGTCGTGAAGGCGACACGCAGCGGAGGCATCCAAGCATGACCGAGCACAACGAGACGACGCTGGCCGACTACTTGGCGGTGCTCCGCCGACGGCGGCTGCTCGTCGCCGTGGTGGCGCTCGTCTGCGCGGCCGCCGCATTCGTCGCCTCGGCGTTGCAGACGCCCGAGTACCAAGCAACATCGTCGCTGACGGTGCGGGATGTCTCGCAGGATCCGACTCTGAGCGGCAACGGGTTCGGGGCCGGCCAGACGCAGCTGCAGATCGCGTCGGTCCATGCGCCACAGGTCACGCGCAATTCGGTGGTCGATGCGGTGCGCGCCGACGTCGGAGGCTCTCCCGACCTCAACACGCTTCGTGACCGGGTGGACATCGAGATCGACCCGAACTCGTTCCTGGTGAAGATCACCGCGCACGCCCGCCATGCTGACGACGCCGCCGCCTTGGCCAACGCGTTCGCTCGTGAGGACGCCGCTCTGAGCACCCGTGAGACGCGCGACCAGTACGCCGCCTCAGCACGGAAGGTCGAGAGTCGTCTGAAGAAGCTGCGCAAGCCGACGCGAAACGGCACGATAGACCGTGACGCCACCCAGCGCGCCACGTTGCAGGCTCAGCTGGCCCGGCTGCAGTCTCTGAGCACCGTGTCGGTGCCGGTCGAGGTCAGCGACCGGGCGCGCATTCCGGGCTCTCCTGCCTCACCGAAGCCGATTCGCAACGCAATCGCGGCCCTGATCTTCGGCGTGCTGCTTGGCATCGCCATCGCCTACGCCCGCGCGGCCCTGGACCACCGTCTGCGCAGCTCGGCGGAGGTCGAGCGGGCGCTGGACCGGGCCGTGGTGGGCCACATCCGATCACAGGCGCTCGGGCACACAGGGACCGACGCGGATGAGCACCGCAAGGGCCTCGGGCCGTTAACCGAACCCGACGAGGAATCGTTCCGCATCCTCCGCCACAACGTGCGATACCTGGCGGCCGGCGAGGGCCTGCGCACGATCGTGGTGACCAGCGCGATGGCCCAGGAGGGCAAGTCGACCGTGAGTGCGTGTCTGGCGATGGCCAGCGCCGCCGCCGGCTCGCGCACGTTGCTCATCGAGTGCGACCTCCGCCGCCCCGTCATGGCCGACCGGTTCGCGTTGGCCGAGACACCCGGGCTGTCGGACTACCTCACGGGCCACGCCCAACCGCACGAGATCCTCCAGACCGTCGAGGCCGCACCTTCTCAGGAGACCGGCGCAGACGATGCGGTGCCGCTCGTCTGCATCACCGCCGGATCCGTGCCCCCCCGCCCCGCCGACCTCTTGGCCTCCGAGCGCTTTCGCAATTTCCTGACCGAGGTCGAGGCCGTCTACGACACGATCATCATCGACAGCGCCCCGTTGCTCGCCGTCGCCGACACCCTCGAGATCATTCCGAGCGTCTCCGGCATCATCCTCTGCGTCCGCCTGCACCAGACCACCCGCGACCAGGCCGGCGCCGCCCGTGCCGCCCTCGCGCGACTGCCCGACCGACCGACCGGTATCGCGCTCACCGACATCAAGGACACCGGCGAGGGCTACTACGGCTACTACGGGGCACCACCGCAGGTCGAAGCGAACGTCTGACGGCCCCCAGCACCGTCGTCAGGGACGTGATGCGCGATCCGCTGCTATCTACATCGGGGGAACTCCACCTGCGCCGAAGCGCGCCCGCTGCCGATAGGGCCGGGGGTCAGGCCGCGAGGGCCTCACGCTCGGTGACCGTCGCCGATTCGCCGGTTCGGCCGTGGTCGTGCCTCAAATAGACCGTCCACCAGATCACCACGATCAAGCCCTGGCCGACCGCCAGGGCCCAGTAGGCCCCGAGGGCGCCGCCGAGCACCACGCCGACTAGGGTCGCCGTGAGCGCGATGACGGTGCTCGCGATGTCGATCTTCACGGTGACCCGGATCGCCCGCAGTCCGAGCAGCGTCGACCGCGTCCCGCTGATCAGGGCAAGCAGCACCATCTGGATGCTCGCTGGCAGCAGCAGCGGCTTCGTCGGCTCCCACGTAGCGCCAAGCACGAACCGGCCAAGCTCGTCGGGCAGGAACACGAGCACCAGCAGGTTTGCTCCGGCGACCCCGACCGTCAACGCGGTCGTCCTGCGGATGTGGCGCCCCACGCCGTGGCCGCCCGTCGGAAGGCGAGATACCTCGGCAACGCCGGCCGAAATCGACGCAGCCTGAAATGTCACGATCGGGCTGACCAGCAACAGGGCCCCCCGCACCGCACCGAGGGTCCGGACGCCGGAGATCACGACGATGCCGATAGAGGCGACCAGAGCGGAACCTTGGGTCGCCGTGAAGGACAGGAGGTAGCGCCATGAGAACCCCCAGGTCTCGCGCAGCCACGACAACGACAGACGGAGGGCGTGGCCGCGATACGTCCACAGGACCAGCATCCCGGAAACGGCTCCTGACGCCGCCCACGCCAGGACGAACCAGGCGAGCGTCTCGGCGTGGGCGACGATCACGATGCCGAGAGCCACAATCATCAACGCGAGCCACACCAGATCCAACGTGAGCGAGAACGACGGCCGGTGGGTGACGATTCCCAGGTAGCGTCCGATGTCCTGCAGGACCAGCAGCGGAAGACATACGCCCAGGATGAGGAGAGCGTCGCCCAGACGGTCGTTCCACACGTGGGCGAGCAGCCCGCTGAGACACACCGCCAGACCGGCGGCGAGGCCGAGCACGCCGACCGTGCCGATGACCTCTCCGGGCCGCTCCTCGGCCTCGGCCGGGTGCACGAGCAACGGTTCACAGATCAGCGCACGAGAGATCCCCTGACTTGTGACGTAGACGATGAAAACGATGCCGAAGAGCCCGAACGCACCGACGCCGAGAATGCGAGCCGCGGCAATGGCAATCAGGACGTTGGACGCGCCCGCTACCACCTGGTCGATCGTGATGATGCTCAGGCGGCGGCCGGCCGACTGCTCGCTCTGCTTCAAGAGGTCCCTTCTCGTGCCGCAGTCCTCGGTTAGGCTACCAGCACCTACCCTGGCGCCAGCGCCAGCGCCAACCCGCGCGCGGCGCCCAAGAGATCGGAAGACGATGTTGTCCAGGTCCGGACAGGAGTGCCCAGGCATGGAACGGGTCGTTCCCGGCGTTCCAGCACGGATGGGGTACCCGGAGTGACCCATCCTCGAGGCCTGCTGCGGACGGTGTTCGAATGGCTGCCGGCGAACGTCCGAAAGGACATTGTCAGACGGCGTGCCGAACTGCGAGGCATCGGTCAGATGAAGGCCAACCAGGCACTGCTTGCACAACGCCTCGCTCAACTCGAACGAAACCAGGCCCGGGATCCGCGGGCAGCTGAGGCCGTGCCGGAGCCCAGGTTCCCTGCACACGTTCGCTCGCGTATCTGCACCCAGGCACAGCTTTACGAACCGTGGTTCGCCAAATGGTGCGATGCCCTCGGCGAGCCGCCGCTTGTCCATAGAAAGACATGGGAGTTTGCGTACGTCGCCGAAGTCCTCGACTCGCTCGGAAGCCTCCACACGGGCAACCGTGGCCTCGGGTTCGGTGTGGGGCGCGAGTCGCTGGTCGCCGGATTCGCAAGCCGTGGTGTCGACGTCGTCGCCACCGACCTGGCGTCAGACTCGAGGGAGGCTCGCGGGTGGAGCAGATCCGATCAACATGCTTCCGGGGTCGAGAGCATGTTGCGGCCCGACGTCTGTGACTCGGCCACGTTCCGGGAACGGGTGTCTTGGCGACCTGTCGACATGCGTGAGATCCCCAGAGATCTCAACGGCTTCGACTTCTGCTGGTCGGTGTGCTCGCTCGAGCATCTCGGGACGCTCCAAGCCGGCCTGGATTTCGTTGAGCAGTCGCTGTCGACACTGGTTCCCGGTGGAGTCGCCGTCCATACGACCGAGTTCAACCTGCACTCCAACGATGAAACGGTGGAACGGGGGCCGACGGTTGTCTACCGAGAACGAGACCTCATCGGTCTGAAGGCGCGCCTCGAAGCGGCAGGCCATCAGGTTGCCGCCTTCGACTTCTCGCGGGGTGAGGATCTGCTTGACCGCTACGTCGACGTACCGCCATACGCCGACGAGCCATGTCTGCGCTTTCTCTTCGCGCCCTACACCCTGACGTCGGTAGCGATTGTCGTGCGGGCCGGCCCCCTGTAGGTCGTGCACGCCGAACGCACCGGAATCCGACAGGCCTAAGCAGGCACTGCGACCCTCGGCGGAGGCGCCTCCGGGATCGGCGTCTCCGGGGACATACGGACGGGATCATCGACGACCGCGGTCCCGTCGGACGGCCGCCTTGAGGCGACGCGGGCAAGCGCGAGCAGTATCCCGGGCACGACGTAGAGGAACTTGTCGGCCAACTCGTTACCGACGACGCCTCCGATCAGCCACAGTCCTACCGCGAGCGAGGCCGCAATCGTTTCGTCGCGCTGCGGCCCGCGCAGCCCGCGGCGGGCGGCGGACACAAGGCCGCCGCAGAATAGGAGGAACGACGTGAGGGCGATGATCCCCCCTGCGGCCAGCAGTTCCAGGTAGATGTCGTGGGCATCCGCGATGACCGAGAAGCCGACCCCGCTGAACGGGCGCGCCCGGATCTGCTCGACGGCCAGGTCGGCAGCGTACCCGCGCGCATAGTCGGCGCCGGAGACGTCACTGCCCTTGGCCAGGCGGACCTGATCGAGGATGTGATGGCCGACACCGGTGTACAGCAGCACGACGATGCCGATCATGCCGACGACCGGCAGCACAATGCCCAGGCCACGACGTAGGCGCGGGAGCAGCGCGACGCTCAGCACGACGCCAACAAGGATCGTGACCGACCCGCCACGCGACCCGGACGCGATCACGCCCGCCAGCAGCACGGGTAGCGCGCACGCCCCGGCCAGGCGCCAGCGGATGTCCGCGCGGGTGAGCCACAGCATCGTCAGCGGCACCGCAATCGTGCAGCCGACGCCGAGATAGTTCGGGTGGATCGCCAGGCCCGCGGAGCGGCTGTCCTGAAACGGGGTCGGCGCCAGGTTCAAACCGCCCAGCGCGAGGACCGCGACGAAGGCGCTGACAAGAGCCGAGACGGCGAACAGGTCCAGCAGGCGCCGGCACTTGACACGCGTGGTTCCCGCAGCGATCAGCAGCACGGGCACGATGACCACCGCGGCCTCGTACTTGAGCAGGGCGGCGATGTCCGATCGGGCAAGAAGCAGGGGTGGTGTCGGGTACAACGTCCGCAGTTCGATCGCCTCCCGGCTGGCGATCTCCACGTTCGGCGGGAAGACGAGCGTCAGCACCTGAGCCAGCAGGAAACCCAAGCCCGCGAGTAGCAACCACGGGGGCAGCGACAGCGGCTCACGGGTGACGACGACGTGAGCGACGAGGCTGGCAACGGCGACCACCAGAAATGCGTTGCCGAATGCCCCGCCACCAAACCGGATTCCGTTCCACGTGACGGTCACGACGAACAGGCACGTCGTCGCCCACAGTAGGCGTTCCGTGGGCACCCGCGTCGCCGCCAGAGCGGCAACGACCACGCCGCCCAGACCCGCCCCGGCAACGGGAGTGATGCCGACGTTGGCAAGCAGGAAGCCTCCCGCCGCCACGGCCAGCACGAACACGAGCACCAGGAGGGCCTTGCGCATCCGAGCGAGGGTAACCCACCTGCCGGCCCGCCCGCGCTGGTCGTCGACGGGCATGTTCCGGCGCTATGCTCGGCGCGCTTGATGGCCAACCGGTTCTTCATCTGGGAGCTCAACGCTGAGCACCCACGCGAGTTCGTCCCGGGCACCGAAGACGCACACCGCGGGGACGCGGACCTGCGCTATTTCACGGGCGTCGCGGCGGCGCTGGACCGCCGACTCGGGGACGAGCAGACGACCATCCTGCTCACCTGGCATCTGGACCGCTTCCAGGAGCAGTTCGGCGGCGCGGTCATCCTGCTCATCAACGACGAGCAGTACCAGCTGCCCGCGTACGCCGGACGGGTCCGCGCGGTGTTCAAGACCGGTGGCGTCAGGCGCAACCCGATGCACGACACCCTGGCACTGCACCCGGCTATCGCGACGCGCACTTTGCTGCGTGAGGCGCGTAACGTCGGACGCTCTGTCCGTCGCCGGGCGCAGACGCCACAGACGCGCGGCGCACCCGTGTACGAGCTGCCGCTGGGCTTCCTTCGCCTCACCGACGTCCCGATACTGGCCTTCGACGAGCGTCCGATAGATGTCTTCTTCGCCGGCTCGGTGGAGAGTGAGCACGGCTTCACGGTGCGCCCCCGGCTTGTGGCCCGCCGGCAGATGGCGGCCGCGGTCGCGGCGGCCCGCGCGCAGCTGCCCGGGGCGCGGATCGAGTACAGCCCGGGTGGGCCGATGGCCAACCCGAGCGCGATGGTGGACGGAGCCGAGTACTCGGCCCGCCTCAGCCGCGCCCGCATCGTGCTGTGCCCTCGCGGGAACTTCGACGAGACATACCGCCTCATGGAGGCGGCCCGGTGCGGCTGCGTCGCGGTGAGCGAGCGGCTGCCCGCCCGCTGGTACCACCGCGACAGCCCCGCTGTGCAGCTAGACCGCTGGTCGGATCTGTCGGCCGTCTTGGCCGGACTCCTGGCCGACCCGGAGGCGCTGGCCGCGCGGGGTGCGCGGATGCGCGAATGGTGGCTAGAGTCGCTCAGCGAGGAGGCCGTGGCCGGGTTCATCGTGGGTCGGCTCCGGTGCGCTAGCGTCCCGGCTCCATGAGTCCGACCATCGAGCGCGACGTCCCGGCCGACGAGCTCGGCGAGGTCCAGGCGGGCCGCCTGCCGGCCAGATACGACCACCGCCTGCAGGACGTCTTCCTGGCGCAAGTGGATCCCCTGATGCGCCCTGGCGTCCGGATTCTCGACGTCGGGGCGGGCCGCGCCCCGACGATCCCCGTTGCCGACCGACCCGCAGGCTGCCGCTACGTCGGTACGGACATCGACGCCGCCGAGCTCCAGGCGGCGCCCCCCGGCTCGTATGACCTGACACTCGCCGCTGACGCCACCCGGCCCCTGCCCACCGACGAGCGCTTTGACCTCATCCTGTCGTGGCAGGTCCTCGAGCACGTGGACTCGATGAGCGCAGCGCTCCGCGTGATCCACGGTGCGCTCGTCGACGGCGGCACGCTCGTCGCCCAGCTGTCGGGATCGCGCGCGGCGTTCGCGCTGCTCGCCCGCGCCCTCCCCCATCCGCTGCGCGTGCTGGCGATGACGCGCCTGCTCGGGCACGCCGAGGAAGAGAAGTTCCCCACGCGGTACGACGCATGCACCGACCGGCAGCTGCACATGCTTCTGAACGGATGGTCACGGGTCGAGGTGATCCCCTTCTACCGGGGCGGGTCCTATTTCCTCTTCTCCCACCCGATGTTGCGCGGGTACCTGGCCTACGAGAACATTATTGCCCGGCGTGACCTACGCGCCTTGGCCACGCACTACCTCGTCGTCGCAACGCGGTAACAGCGGCCCACCGACGGTGCTACCGAAGGCGCCGGAGCGCCGGCCACGGGTTCGCCGGGCCGATGCCGTCGATCTGCCAGCCGCGTGGCCTCAGTCGGGCGAGCGCGCGCTCGGGGTCGCGCGTGGCCAGGTAACTGGGTCCGGGCCAGTCGGAGGTCTGTCCTCGGGCAGCGGGGGCGCCGGTCTGCACCCCCAACAGGTCGTTGCTGAGGCTCAGCAGCGTGTAGCCGGCCCGTTCCACGAGCTTCGTCGAGGCGTCTGGGTAGGGCTCGTGGTCCTCGAAGATGATGTCACGCACGCGACCATCGAACAGGAGCCGCTCGGCGCCGCGCAGCACGTCCGGCTCGTGGCCCTCCACGTCGATCTTCAGCAGCCCTATGCGGACGTCGCCGACGACGTCGTCCAGCTGACGCACCGCGACCGACACCAGGTCGCCGGCGTCCGCCGTGCCGTCATCGAGTGTGGCCAGCCCCATGTTCGCGTGAAAGCGCGGCCCGGCGTTCAGGCTCGCGACGCCGTCGCGGTCTGAGAGCGCGGCCTGGTGGATACGGACGGGCGCCGCGTCACGGCCACGCCAGCGGGCGGCGTTCGCGGCCAGGAGCTCGAACACGTCCGGGTGCGGCTCGAACGCGAGCACCGAGCCGGAGGCACCGGCCCGGGACGCCGCGAGGCCCGTTAGGTAGCCGACATTCGCGCCGACGTCCACGACGTGGTCGCCGGGGTCGATGAGCCGGTGCATCGTCTCGCTGACGCACGGGTCGAAGACGCCGGCCGTCAGGATCGTGTAGCCGATCGCCTCGTCCGCATAGACCTCGAGCGGCAGCCCCCACGGGAGCTGGGCGACCGCGCGACGCCCGGCGGTGGACGGTCCGGCGTACCGGGCACGCCGCAGCATGCGGAGCGGGTGAAAGACGTAGTGGGGCTTGTCGTTGAGGCGGGCGGGCAGAAGTCTCATGTTCAACGCCACATCCCGTTGTCCTCGACGTAGCGTCCGCGCAGCGTGCGCGTCAGGCGCGGGAACCGGTGCTTGAGCGCGTCGTACTCCTCGGGCAGCGCGCAGCGCGCACCCTTCGCCAGGTCCGACAGCATCAGCCGTGCGGCCAGAGCGCGCGCGCCGCGCCGCCAACGCTCGTAGTCGTCGGCCTCGGCGGCGACGAACGGCGACGGCACGGTCCCCGGTTCGGCGAGCGCGACGGTGCGGAAGGCGTGGCGCATGCGCCGGCTGATCGGCCGCCCGGTGGAGTCGGATCCGTAGCGGTAGTCCGGCTGCGGGCCGAGCGTGCGCTGCTTGTCGAGCAGCGCGGCGGCGTACCGGCGGGACAACTCGACGAGCGCCTCGCTGCCGGTCATCCGCGCGGTCGCCGCGGCGCTCGTGCTCGGGCGGTCGTACAGGTCCTCGGGGTGGTGCGGGTCAAACGCATGAAAGTGGAAAAGGCGCAGACGGTCGCCCGTTGACGCGATGTGGTAGCCGTCGGCGTCGCGGGCGACGGGACGCTCGTGCAGGTTGCCGACGCTCACGTTGTACCCGTAGTGCCGGAGGGTCGTCGCGGAGAACAGCACGGCGCCCACGTCCATCCATTTCTGGTCGGTGAACAGCCCGTCCAGCGGGCCGTGCAGGCATTCCGAACGCAGATGCCCCCACCACCAGGACAGGAACGCCTCGGCGTCGCGATTGACCGCGCAGAACCCCAGGTTGTAGACGCCGACGTGGAGGAGGTGGCCCTCCGAGAACCGCTGGCCGGAGAGGTTCGGCTCCAGGTAGTGCGGCGTCAGGACGATGCCCGAGCTGTCGTCGAGCGCCGAGCCGAGCTCGGCCATCGGGGAGGTCAGGTAGGTGTCGGGGTCCAGGTAGATGACCTGCTCGAACTCGCGCAACAGCGTCTGCAACACCAGCGGCTTGAGCGCGGTCGCGAACTCGACGAGGTCGTAGGACATCGCCAGCTCCAGCACGGTGCGCTCGGGAAGGTCCAGCTCGTCGGGCCCCATCCACCGGATCCCCGGCACCTCCGGCAGCTCGGTCCGCGCTGTGGCGTCGGTGAGGAACACCACCAGCGGGGTTCCGGTGCCGTGCTCGCGCAGGCTCTCGCTCAGCATGAGCGCCCGGGGCAGGTAGTTGCGGGCGAGGATGGTGCAGCAGGCAAGGGGCATCGGCGCACGGAATATATGGCGCTGCCGTCGCTTCGCGCTTACGACAAGAACCCTGACACCGACGGCAACCGTTGTACGCGAGCGCGATCCCGGTCGCCGGGAGGGCGAGCACCGCTTGCATGCGGGACGATGACATCGCGATCGCAGACCTACAGGTCGACCCTCACCGGCCCACTCGCGCAGCGCGCCGCCGGCCGTTGGAGGCAGCTGGTAGCTTCGCCGCCGTGACGCCTTTGGACCCGTCGACCGAGCTTGCGCGCAGCCTCTACCTCGACCTGCTCAAGCGCACCCTGACCGGCGCCGTGGCCGAGGACAACGACTCGATCCTCGGCGGGGTCCGGACGGCCGGATCGCCCGTGTGGTGGAAGACCGGAGCCGACACGGTGGGTCGTCTGGCCAGCCGCCTGGGCTTCGAGATCGCCTACAAGAAGCCGTACGACCCCACGCTGCGTGCCGGCGGCCGCGACTGGCCGGCCCGAGCGGACTCGATGATCGGCCTGCGGCGGATGGAGAACATCCAGCACTGCCTAGAAACGGTGATCCGTGATGACGTTCCCGGCGACGTCATCGAGACCGGGGTATGGCGCGGTGGGGCGTCGATCTTCATGCGCGGGGTCCTGAAGGCGTGGGCCGACACGACACGGACCGTCTGGGTATCGGACTCCTTCGAGGGGCTGCCGCCGCCGGACATCGCCCGCTACCCCGCCGACGCCGGCGACGAGCTGCACCGCCTCGGCGGGTTGGCGGTCGGCGTCGATCAGGTGCGCCACAACTTCGAGCGCTACGGCCTGCTCGACGATCAGGTTGAGTTCCTCGTCGGGTGGTTCAAGGACACGTTGCCCACCGCACCGATCGAGCAGCTCGCGGTCATGCGTCTGGACGGCGACATGTACGAGTCGACGTGGCAGGCGATCGAGGCCCTCTACCCCAGGCTTTCCCCCGGCGGGTTCTGCATCGTCGACGACTTCGGCAGCCACGCCTCGCAGTGCGGGCGCGCGATCGAGGACTACCGTCGGGCCCACGGCATCACCGAGGACATCGTCGACATCGATGGCTTCGGCGCCTACTGGCGTAAGGGGCTCGTAGCTACGTAAGCTGAGCGGCCCGAGACACGCGTCACCCACATCAGCAGGGCGCTACGTCAGGTCCCCGAGGAGCCGCTGCTCACCGATCCGCCCGCCGATGCATTGAAAATAGGGTCTGCCGACGTTCCCGGTTCCGTGGAGCACACTCGCGCCTCCCTACAACGGCGTAGGTGCCCCGGCGCAAGAGCAAACTTGAGTCTGGATGCTTCGGAAGATACGCTCGCATTCGATCGCTCCCAGACTAGCTAATATTGCAGCATGACAAACGCACGCGGGGCATCCGTCGGCGCCTCCGCGCCTCTCCGCGCCCGTCCACCTCTCGTCGGGGCGTTTCAACCGGACGTGACCACCCGCCGGGGCACCCTGAAGCACGGGCTGCTCACCTGGCTACAGGACCGTGGCTTCGTGATAGCTAAAGGCGTTCCCACTCTCCCTGAACAGTTCTCACCCGAAGAGCTCGCGATATTTCAACGCGTCGCTCACTACACCGTGACACCGCCCGAGCGCGCGGCGGTGCTCATTGATGCTGTCACATACGTGTCGCGTCGCAACATCCCCGGGGCGATCGCTGAGTGTGGCGTGTGGCGCGGCGGCAGCATGATGGTGGTAGCACTTACGCTATTGGGCTTGCAGGATATGAGAGATCTCTATCTTTTCGACACATTCGAAGGCATGACGCCGCCAACAGAGCGAGACGTCGATCTGGCCGGAGTGCCTCAAGCAGACATGTGGGCTAGTAGTGGTGGGCAGCCTGTCTCCTACGCTCCCTTGGAGGATGTCAAGGCGGCGTTGGCATCTACGGGATACTGCCGAGACCATGTTCACTTTGTGAAGGGATCAGTCGAGCAGACGCTACCAGAGCACGCTCCTGACTCTCTCGCGCTCCTTCGCCTCGACACTGATTGGTATGAGTCGACAAAACACGAATTGGAGACGCTTTATCCGCGCCTTGCCCCTGGAGGTGTGTTACTGATTGATGATTACGGGCACTTCCGCGGTGCCCGCGAGGCGGTTGACGAATATTTCGCCAACACGCCGATCTTCTTCGCGCGTACTGACTACACAGCACGGGTGGCGATCAAGCCAGCAAAGCCAAGCTGAAGTACGGTGTCCGAGAACCTGTGTTGGCATGACCGATTTAGAGATTCATGTTGTCTCGCCCTCGCTGCGGCGGACCATTGCGCAGAGTTTAATGACTCAATGAGATATGCGACCCGCTCACGCTGGATGGTTCTACGATTTAGGACCTTCAATACACGGTGTCTTCATCGCCGGCGGCCCGGCGCTAATTTACTGGGCGCAGCAGAGTGTGGACGACGCTTGCGGCCCGACATGAGTTTGCGCCGCGAGAGACGGGGGGCTGCGCGATGCGAGCGGCCGTGAGCCTGGTGGCGTTCGTCGTGCGCAACCTGCGCAACGCTACGCAAGACGCCCTCTTTGGCGCGGGCTACGTGAACCTGAGGCGACTGCAGCGATCTGGACGCGTGATCACCGGTCCCCAGACTTACGGGATTCCGACCATTCGGACGTACGACGGTGGGGGCGAGCGACTGCTGGTGGGCAACTACAGCTCCCTTGGCGGCACCTACCTCTTGGGCGGCAAACACGCCGTGGACGCCGTCACGACATACCCGCACCGGATCAACTGGAAGTTGCCGGGAGCCTTCGAGGATGGTTTCCCGACCCCGACCGGCGACACTATCGTCGGGTCGGACGTATGGACCTGCGAGGGATCGCTGATCATGAGCGGTGTCACCATCGGTGACGGCGCCATCATCGCTGCTGGCGCCGTGGTCACGAAGGACGTTCCGCCCTATGCGATCGTCGGCGGCAACCCGGCTCAGTTGATCCGGTACCGGTTCGGCGAGGAGCAGCGCGACGCGCTGCTTGAGATCCGCTGGTGGGACTGGCCCGAGGAGGAGGTCCGCATGGCCGTACCGCTGATCGCCGGTACGGACATAGGTGCGTTCATCGCCTACGCGCGGGAGCGCGCAGGACCGCCAACGACGGCCGCAAGGTCGGTTTGAGATCACTCGGCGCGCGTGGGAGGGTGGCGCTGCTCGTCGGCTGCGGCTTGCTAACGAGCTGCGGCAGCGCGACCGACGACCAGACAACTGGCAAGCCCGTCCGCGGGGCACCGGCTCTCGGCTCCCTGGCGTCCAGTGGCGCCGGCCATCGGTTCTACGAGGTCTACGACGCTGTGCCGCCCGTCCGCGGCACGATGCTGATGGTCCACGGCGGCGGCTGGAAGGACCAGCGCGGTGACGCGCGCAGGCTCCAGGCATCCATGTCGCTCAGGTTCCGCGGGGACGGGTGGCGGGTGATCAACGTGGACTACAGTCCAGGTCCGCATCCAGTGCGCAGCGGAGTGGATCCTCGTCCCATGGTCCGCGACGTGGTGGCGTTCTACGACCAGGTCCGCCGCGCCTATGGCGGCCCCATCTGCGCCTACGGGGAGTCAGCCGGTGGGCATCTCGCGGCCATGCTGGCGGTCGAGCGCCCGTCGCTGACCTGCGCGTTCCTCAATGCGGCGCCGCTTGACCTTCCGAGCCTTCTGAGAACATCGTCTGCCGGCGCGCAGGCGGTCCGGCCGACCTTCGGCACGAGCCGCTCGGTCCTGTATTCTTGGTCGCCGGCGAAGCTGTGGGATCCCGACAAGATCCTGACCGAGGTCTTCGCGACATCGGCGTCGAACGACAAGGTCGTGCCGCCTCAGCAGGTACAAGCCTTCGCTGCAGTGGTCCCCTCCGCCGACACGGCGGTCGTTCCCGGCGCCGCTGCGGGAGCCGCCGACGCGGTGGGCTGGATGCACAGCGTGGTGCGCCGTGACCCACTCCAGCAGCGCCTGGCCAGCGCCCTCGAATGGCTTGATCGGGTCGTGCCGCGCGCGGGTCGCACCACGCCCGCGACGGACGGCGGAGCCGACTGCGCGACCCCGCCCGCTGGGTCATCGGCCATGATCCGCGACAACCGATGGAAGCTCCTGCGCGCAGGCGACGCTTGGCAACAGGCGACGACGGCCGGACAGGCGGTCGTCGCCACCCGCGGGTGCTCGGGCTCCGCGCATTGGCAGGACGATGGCCTGTCCCTCTGGGCCTTCCCCTTATCCGGCGCCATCCTGGCCTCGGGCGCGGAGGCGTCGCTGACCCTCAGCGCCGACCGCGTCGTGCGGAGCGTCTCGGCGACCTTCCGTGGGTTCCTCTCGGCGCCGCAGGACTGGGACGTCGGCCTGTACGCGTCGTCACAGACGAGCGGAGCGATCATCAGCAGGGTCGCCGCGTGTGAGCGAGGGTCCTGCTCGAACCTGCGCCTGTTCGGGACCGCCGGCGGCGCCCTCATAGCGGCAAGCAACTCTCGCGGCGACCCCGATCGCCGCGAGAAACCGGTCACCGCGGACTTCGTCCTGCCGCCGGGCACGCGCCGGATCGCGTGGCGGCTGCGGTGTGTCGCGCCCGCCGGGTGCTCGCAGAACCCCACGGCTCCGCTGCGCCGCCGTGACCCGCTGGGCCATCCGGCGATCCTCTCCCTCTATCGCCTCGACGTGCGCTGACGCCGACGTCACCCAACGGGCGGGAACGACCGCGCGTCTGCAGTTGGTGTCCGATCTCCGACCTCCCCGACCGGCGTGTACCCGGTCGCCCAGATCGCGAACGTGTTCTTCAAGCCGACTCGCTCTCCGACGGTCTGCCACAAAGCCGCGTGGGCCGACCAGTAGCTCTCGACCTCCACGTGCGCGAAATCCGGGGCAAGACGCGCGCGCAAGGCATCCTGGTCCACCCCGTCACGGACGACGTGATACTCGACCATGTCCGACGGTTCGTCCTCGTGCAGGTCCTGGCGGATGCGTCGCACCCGCGACGCCAGGCCGCGCGTCAGATCCCCGCGCGGCACCCGCCAGCTCAGGTACATCAGGTCGCTCGCCGTCTTGACCCCTCGCGGAAGCGTCGGGTACCAGAGCGGGTCCTGGATGGCCAGCAGGCTGCCCCCGGGCCTCAGGTGGTCGGCCACGGCCGCCTTCACTGCGGCGACGTAGTCGGGAATGTGATGCAGGACCGATGCGTAGAGGATCACCGAGAACCGGCGGTTCCTCAGCGCCTCGAGGTCGCCGCTGCGATCAAAGACGCCGTCAAACGCCGCGTTGAGGCCAAACCGCAGCGTGAGCGCGTCGACGGCGGGCCGCGACATCTCCGTCGCCGTCACATGGGCCCCGACGGCCAGCAGCGGCTCCACGAACGCGCCGTCGCCGGCTCCGATCTCGAGCACATCAAGCGGCAGACCACGCTCATGGCCTTGTCGCACCTCCGCGCGGATGCGATCGGCAAGCCGGTCGTACAACCGCGGGTGCTTCAGGTGAGGGGATCCGTCGCGATAGTCGTACCCACGGCCGTGGGCGCCTTCCTGCAGCACCTGCATGTCGCTCATCCTGGTATCCGATCTGTCTGCATGAATGCCCTCGCCGCCTACCGGTGGGTTCAGCGTCCTCTCGGCAAGTCCGGCGTATCGTACGAAAGCCCCTCGGACACCCGGCTGTCCGCGGCCGCGCCGTGCGAGCTATTGGTTCCTCGGTCGCATCGGCAGGTCCGTCGAAGGAGCAAGCGGCTCGCGCTCGATCGCCTCGACCAGCGCCGCACGCGCGCGCGTAGCCGTCCGGGTCCACGTGAACGCAGCGGCATGCTCGCGCGCCGCGCCAAGTTGCGCCGGGGTCGAGCGCCGTGCTTCGAGAACAGCGTCGGCGAGGGCGTTGGCGTCCCAGGCGCGCATGACGGCTGCCCGTCCCCCGGTGACCTCAAGGAGCGCGGGGTCCGGTGTGACGACCACCGGAATACCGAGGCTCATCGCCTCGACCGCCGGAAGACCGAAGCCCTCAAAGTCCGATGGGAAGATCACCAGAGCGGCCGACGCGAAGCGCTCGCGGAACGACGCCCCCACCAGCCACGGCTGCACCTCCACCAGGTCCGTCAACCCGAGCGCGTGGACTCGGCGCTGCAGAGCGTCACGCGCCTCATCGTCGAGCCCGACAACCAGCAACGGGCACGTCTCTCCTCGGGCGTGCAGCAGCGCCCAGGCGTCGATCACCAGGTCGACGTTCTTGTTGCCCCACTGACCGAAGGTGATCGCGTATGGCACCCCGCCGCCCTGCGGAGCCGGCCAGGTGCGCACATGATCGCCTCCCAGCGGTGCCGCCCGCACGATCCGCGCGGCCAGCCACGGGCGCGACGCCAGGAGGTCGTCGCGCGTGCGCTCGGAGACGGTGAGGATCGCGTCCGCCTGTCGAAAGCCGATGCCGTGGCTGACGCGGCGAAACCAGCGTGCCCGGAGGCTGAACTGCCTTGGCCGCAGCTCGTGCCGCAGATCGTGGGTGATGATCGCGCGCGGGCAAGGAAGCGGCGTCATCGTCGTCGTGGGGATCGCACCGAGCAGCACGTCGGCGCGGAGGCTGCGGCAGAGGCGTGGCAGCACCGTGGCCTGCGCCCGTAGGCGACCCAGGTAGGGACATCGTCCGAGATCGACGCGGTGGATGCGGACCGACAATGGGACACGCAGCTCCGCGGCGGGGCTGACGACGAGGTGCAACTCGTCGCTCGTGCCGAGCTGGGTCCAGGCGTCGAGGAGATGCTCGACGACCACGGCGGTGCTCCCGTGACGCAACGACAGTCCGTCGATGACGACGCGCATACGGAGGTGCGCCCTCAGCCGGTGGGCTGTTGACCCTTGGACGCCCCGTCGCCCGCTGGCGTGCAGGCGACCAGCGACCCGCGGCACTCGCTGGCCTGGTCGCGAATCGCGGCGAACGCGGCCTGCGCGGCCGTCCGGGCACGGGCACCGTCCTGCTGCGCAGCGGCGATGCCGGCGGCATCCCCGGCCGCGGTAGCGATCAGTCCGTCCCGGACGGCCTGTACTTCGGCGCGCAGTGCCTTGAGCAGCTGGCGCCGAGCGGGGCGCATCACTGCTGGCGCGTGGACCGCACGATAGCGACGTACGGCCAGTTCCAGTCGCGTACGCAGCGTCTCGGGTGCCGCAGTCACCGGCTCGGATGCCAACGCCTTGCTGACATCCCCAACGCGCTGCTCGTAGCGAAGGACGGCCTGCTGCTCGCGCTGGTTGGCTGCGACCTTGCCACAACCGTCGAGGGCCGTCGACGCGAGCAGCCCGATGACCATCGCAACGACAGGGATTCGGACGCCGCCTGGTGCGCGGATGGTCATGTGGATCACGCCGTCCCCCGCGGGAAGCCAGGCAGGTCGAGCACAGCAGCCGCGTGACGTCCGAGCGGCTGAGGCGCGTCCGCGGGAGCGCACCATCGCGCCTCCGCGATCTCCACCGCGCTTAGCATGAGCGGCGTGCCGTCGTGGTCGCCGCTGAGGCACACGAGGGTGGCGGTTGCGTGGTCACGGCTCACGATCTCTCCGATGGTGCTCCAGCGCTCGATGTCGAGCCCCAGTTCCTCCCGGACCTCTCGGCTCGCGGCCGAGGCGGGGCTCTCGTCCCGCTTGCGACCGCCGCCCGGGAGCTCCCACCCGCGGCGATCGCCGTACGTGTGGCGGACAAACAGAACGTCGTCCCCGGACCACAGAACGAGCTTGACCCCGTTCGTCTGCGGCCGGGCCACGAACCACCAGACCTGCAGTACCCGGAAGAAAACCCGGTAGGCCCAGCGCTGCAGACGGACGACCATCAGGCCCGTGCCGGCTCCCTCACTGACAGGCGGCACGGAACGCGTCATAGCGTCCGCGGTGATCCAACAGGGCGGAGCGGTCGACCGCGTAGAAGCGGGCCACGCCAAGGCTGACCTGCTTGGCCGTCCCGGACCGGACGGTGCGCACCAGTGACCGCGAGGCTGACCGCAGCTTGGTGAGGGTCTTGAGCGCCGCGTATCTGACCCGCAGCGCGCTGCGGCAGCCGAACTCGGGCACCTGCGCCTTCAGGGTCCGGTTGAGACGGCGTGACTCGGTCGCCTGCTTCGCCAGGTCCGAGCTGTAGCGCGTCAGCCGGGCCCGGCACCGGGGTGCGCTCTTGCAGGTAGGCACCCGCAGACCGGAGGTGAACCGGTCGCCCTCGCTCCCGCAGTAGCGGCGGAACACGGCAACCAGTCGATCACTTCGCGGCAGCTTCCGGCAGGCCGTCACATACCGCGCCAGCCGCGTGGGCGAGGGCTTGGCCGCATCGAGGATCTGCGCCTGCTCGATGACGGGAAGCAGCAGGTCAGCCTGCTGCGACGACAGCGGCGGAGCCGGGTCGTTGGTCTGGGCCACGGCGGAGCTCAGGCCGAACCCGAGCCCGGTGGCCACCAAGGCACACAGCATGATCACGCGCATCCGGGGATCAAAGCACACAAGCCCCGGCGCCCGCTCCGGTTCCCGGACTCTCAGGTTGGTACGTCGGCGACGAAATGGCGTCCGGGGCCCGGCCGCCAGGGAGCGGCGGTGGTCGACGCGTGAGATTTGAGATGATGTGAACCCGTGGTACGCACCTTCCCGCATGCCGTCGGCCGAGCCTGACCCTCGATGCTTCCCGAGCCACCACCCGGCGACTCGCCGCAGACCCCGCCACCATTCCCACGCGGGCCGGGTACCCAATCTCCATGGGTCACCGGAGCAGTGAACGAGGCGGGCGAGCCAGCCGAGCCGGAAGGCGACGGTCCACCAGCCGGACCCGACGGTGATCTGGCGTCCCGCTCCCCGTGGCTGCCCTCGGCGGCGGCGCCGCCACGCACCCCCACCGTCACCCCGGCCGCTACCCGTACGGGCCCGGCAAGCCGGATGGCAGGACTCCCGATCCCGCCCCTCGCAGCCGCGGCTGCTCTCGCGCTCTTGGTCGGACTCGTCGCCGGTTGGGTGGCGGGCGCCCCCGCCTGAGCGCTCGCCGCGCCCACCGCCGCCGAGCGAGTCCCCGAGGCCCTGGGCATTGCGACGCGCTGCCGCCTACTGGCGGGCCCTGCGGCCATAGGGCAGCAACGTCGCGATCAGCACGAGCGTTACGCTGGTCAGGCCGGACATCTGCCAGTCCCAATCGACGGCCGAGTGGGCAACCCACACGAACGCCGCTGCGGAGACGGCGGCCACCTGGGACCGACCCAGTCCACCCGGATTCAGGCGCCGGCGCACCGCGGCCGTCATCGCCGCCCCGAGGAAGACCGCCAGCAGGATGATGCCGATCAGGCCACCTTCGTACAGCGTTTCGAGCTCAAGGCTGTGTGCGTTCTGCGCATACTCGCCGGTCCGGCGCTCACGCAGGTAGCCGACCACGTAGCTGCCGCCCCCCTGGCCCTGGACCGGGGCGTCCGTGAAGCCGTCCAGCGCGATGCGGTACAGGTCGCTGCGTGAGCTGTCGCCCGACGAGAGCCGGGTCCGGAGGCGGACATCGGTCGCCGACGCAGGCGGCGGAGCGGGACGCATGAAGTCGTCCCACTGGCGTGAGACCCAGTGTTTCGACCGCGTCAGCGCACCGGCCGTGGCTCCGTCGGCGTCCGCGGCACTCACCGCATACCCCGCGCCCACAGCGGCGACCACGAGCAGTCCGCCGACCACCGCCACCCGCCGTGCCGAGCGGCCCAGTGCCCCCATGACCGTCGGCGATGCGCGTCCGGCGGCGACGAGCCCGTGCACGCCGCACACCGCCGCGACGAGCAGCCACAGCTGCAAGCCGAAGGCCCGTCCGTCGGCGACCTGTCCGGCTCCCGCAGCGGGGTCGTCGACGAGCGCGGGGTACGCCACCACGCGTCCCACGGCCACCGCCGACGCGACGCCCACGGTCACTGCCGTCACCACCAGCGACCCACGGTGAGCGCTGAGGAGCACGAGCACCACGAGGCCCGCACCAAGCGCCAACCAGGCGCCGCGCGAGAGGCTCAGGTAGATCACGGTCACCGCGATCACCGAGAGCCCCGCGCTTGCGGCGCGCAGCGGCCACGGCGAGCGTGGGTCGGCAGCGAGCCCGAACGACAGCACGGCGGTCATGGCCGCCATGGCGCCAAGCGCATTGGCATAGCTGAGGGGGTAGGACAAGCGGTAGCTGAACGCCTCGTCCGCGCTCGGACTGGACACGAGGTCTGGATACAGCCGGCTGAGCAACGCTGCGACCACGACCGTCGCCATCACCAAGAGCGCTCCCCACACGATGTGCCGAGCAAAACGCCCCGAGCCCACGGTGACGATCGCTAGGCCGAACAGACCGAGATAGGCGAGATCGCGCTGCATCGCGGCGATCGCCGCATCCGGAGCGGGCGACCAAAGCGCCGACAGACCGGTCCACGCGGTGAGGCCCGCCAGACTCGCCACCGCGACCGCCGCCGTGCGGCTCAGACCAAACGTCGGCCGAGCGACGAGGAGGACCACCCCGAGGACGGCGAAGGCGATCGCGCCCGCTCGCAGGTAGCTCGACGCGAAGTACCCGCCGGACTCCCAGCACATGACCATGATGAGCGCGGTGGCGGCCAGCCCCGCCAATGCCGGCACCGCCGCACGGCCACGCGCCGTCAGCACCGGTCGCGTCCGGCGAGCACTCGGAGATCGGGCCGCGTTCGTCGCCACGTTACGCATGCTACGAAGCGCGGCGGCTGCGTGCTACGGTCGGCGCGGTGTCCGTGGTCGCACGTATGCGCAGCGTCCCTGTGGTGCTACTGGTCGCTTTGGCCGCGATCGTGGCCGCCCTGTACTTGGCGGACGCCGCGCAGGACGCCCAGCGCGTCGAGCGCGCGGAGCGACTCATCGTCGATGGGCGTCCCGCAGCGGCGCTGGACGAGATCGACGGCGTGACCGGACGCCCTGCGGGAGCGCGCGCGCTGAGCCTCCGCGCAGCGGAGCTGAGCGACGGCGGTGACATCGTCGCCGCGCTTGACGCGTACCGGCGGGCGGCTGAGCGCGCCCCCGACGACTGGGCTGTCCGGCGCGACTGGGCTGTCCTCCTGCTGAGCGTCGGCCAGCGCGGCGGGGCCCAGGCGCAGATGGACCGCGCGCTGGCGCTGAACCCACGTCTGGAGCTACCACCCGGATTCGTCCGGCGCTGAACTCGACCCCACTGGTGGAACCCCTCGAGAACGGCGGATCTTGTTCTTCTGGGAATTGTCGCGTGGACGCCGGGAGTTGCGCTACGCTCTCGCGACCATCTATCTGCGGGTGATCTGCAGGGGGAGTCGGACTAGCAATGAAGCTGAAGAAGTCGATCACGACGCTTGTCACCATTTTTGCCGTGTTTGGCTTGGGCGCGGTCATCGCGCTGGCGATGGCCGGCAACGGGACTCGCGTCGCGACCCTGGCGCAATACGGCGGCGGGGGCGGAGGTGGTGGTGGCACCGGCGGAAACGGCGGCACGGGCGGAACTGGGGGTGCCGGAGGAACGGTCACCGTCACCACGACCACACCAGCTGGCACAACCACCACCCAGAGCACCGCGACAACCCCAGGTACGACGCCCACAACCCCAGGGGAAGGCTCCGGCTCCGCGCCGGTCGACAACCCCGGCAACGGTACGAACCCCGACAACGGAACGAACCCCGGCAGCAACCAGGGTGGGACCGCGCCCGCCGGTGCTGCCGGTGCCCCCGGCGGCACCCGCTTCTTCTTCGGCGGAGGCGCGGCCGGTGCGCCACGACGCGGGGCACCAACGCCTCGTCGCGTCGGGATCTTGTTCCTCGGCACGCAGACCAACAAGCGCGTGAAGCTCATCATCTCCAGCGTCAGACGCGCCGCTCAGATGGCAGGGATGCAGGTGGCATGGACGTCCGTGCTCCGTCAGCCCGTTGACGTCAAGCGTCTGGCCAACGCCGCGAAGGGCACGGACTTCGCCGGCCTGAAGCCCTCCACGCTGACCCCGTTCTCGACGCAGATCGGCCGCCAGTTGATGCGTCCTGCCAGCCTGCTGCAGAAGGAACGCGACGCGATGTTCTCGCCCTTCGTCGGTGTGCTTCAACCCCTGACCGGCATCGCCATCGCGCACGACCCGAACCCGAAGCTCGCCGGCCGAGCGCAGCAGAACCGCGATGCCGTGTTCTCCGGCCTGTTCAAGGGCCTGAAGGCGACGAAGCTGCCGGTCGTGGGCGTCGAGACGACGAAGCGCGCCCCCAAGGACACGACCCTGCCGTTCTTCGAGCGGTACGGCCTCCCGTCCTTCGTCGACAACGTCGACCAGGCGTCCGGCCGGCAGGCGCTGTCGCAGCTGTTCCAGGGCGCCGCCGCCGGCCACTACGGCACGAAGAAGGGCGCGAAGGCCAAGGTTCCCTCGACCGCTCCCGTCTCCGTGGGGAACTGACAGACCGGCTCCGCTGGTGTCACGGGCTCGGTGCCTTTGCCGCGCCGAGCCCCGCTCCGTGGCGCCGGACGTTTGACGTGACTGCCGCCGACGCTACGAAGTACAACCCCGCAACCCACTACGACCGGGTCACTGAGGCGTGGTCGTTGCTCCTCGGAGACGAGCTGCACTACGGCGTGTTCGCCATTGCGGCCGAGGATCTGGCGACCGCGACCGATGCGTTAACCCACCGGATGGTCACCGCCTCCCGGCTGGCCCCCGGTTTGGAGCTGCTCGACGTCGGGTGCGGGACCGGCGCACCAGCTTGCACGCTCGCGTCGCGACACGGGGTTCGCGTGACCGGGATCACGACCAGTTCCGAGGGTGTGGCGGCCGCACGGAAGCGATCGGCGGACGCCAGACTAGACCGCCTTGCGCAGTTCGCGTTGCGCGACGGCGCAGACAACGGTTTCCCCGACGCCACGTTCGATCGGGTGTGGGCACTTGAGTCTTCGCATCTCATGCGCGACCGCGCGCGCCTGATCGCGGAGTGCACACGCGTGCTGCTTCCCGGCGGCCGTCTTGCGCTCTGCGACATCACCCTGCGGCGGCCCATGGACCTGCGTGAGGTCCGCCGGTTGCGTCAACCACTGGCGCTGCTGCGCGAGGTGTTCGGCGACGCGCGGATGGAGCCCTTGAGCGAGTATCGGCGGCTGCTGCAGGCCGAGGGGCTGACCGTCGACGTCGAGACCGATCTCACGGCTTCGACCCGGCCCACGTTCGACCGCTGGGTGTCTAATGCGCACCTCCACCGCAAGGCGGTCTCGGACCTCATCGGGCCCGGGGACTGGCGGCGCTTCGTCGACGCCTGCCACGTCCTGCGCGGGTTCTGGGACGACGGTACGCTTGGCTACGGGCTCATCGCGGCGGCCAAGCCGGGCTGAGCCGGGCTCCTTCGCAGTGAGGGTGACGAAGGCGACGACGCGTCGGCCGTCGCGTGGGCGTCATGATGTGCCAGGACATGCAGTCAGACTTTCGGACCCCCTTCCCCCGCGCGCTCGTGATGACGGTCGTCGTCGTGGCGGCAGCCGCCGTCGGCGGCTGGCTGGGATTCGGCCTGCGCAAGCTCGTCGATGGCAACGACACCCCGTCCGCGGTGGCGACGGTGCCGACGACCGACCGGGCAACGAGCACGTCGACACCGACCACCCCCGTTCCGAGGTCGTCCACCCCCACGCGGCCCGATCCCGGACCGAAGAGCGGAGCTGCCAAGGTGCGCTTCGTCGTGAAGAAGGCGACCTACGTGCCAGCGACGAGCGAATCGGGCGCTCGTCGCAACCGCGCGCGCCTCGCGGTTGCGCTGAGCGTCCGCAACCGATCCTCCAAGCCCTACAGGCTGCCAGCGGTCCGGCTCCGACTCGGAAGCATCAGTGTCCGGCGCGACCCGCAGGCCGATAAAGCAGCCGGCCCGCTGACCCAGCCGATTCCGCCGGGCTCTTCCGCGGTCGGCGAATTGCGCTTCGAGACCGCTGGGGAGCTCACGACAGCGCTTGCTGCGCGCACGAGCGTAAAGCTCGTCATCGATGGCCGGCGCGTCGCCGCGAAGATCACGAAGTAGCCACTCGCGGAGCGCAGGGCGCACACCACCCAGCAGCGAACGGTTCAAGCGGTCAGGCCGCCGTCCACGACGAGCACCTGGCCGCTGATGAACTCGGCTTCCGGGGACGCAAGAAAGCACACGGCGGACGCCACGTCGCGCGGCTCTCCCAACCGGCCGGCGGGTGTCCGGCGCTGGATCTGGCCCATCTGGCGCTCGTCGAGCCCGTGCGACATCTCGGTGCGCAGATAGCCCGGGGCCACGGAGTTCACCGTGATGCCCCGCGGGCCGAGCTCGCGCGCTAGCGCACGGCTGAAGCCGTCCAGCCCGGCCTTCGTGGCCGAGTAGACCGAGAGCCCGTTGTACCCGGAGAGGCCGACGATCGACGAGATGTTGACGATGCGGCCATGCCCCTGGGGCAGCATCCGCCGGACGACGAGCCGGGTCATCTCGATCGTCGCCTTCAGGTTGAGGTCGACGACCGTGTCCACATCGGCGGCCTGCGACAGGCCCAGGACGCCGTCGCGCGCCACACCGGCGTTGTTGACGAGCACGCCGACCGGTCCGAAGTGGTCGGCGACCTGGGTGACGAAGTCGCGCGACGCCCCGGCGTCCGTCTGGTCCAGCGCCACGTGGAGGAACCGGTCGGCGGTATCCGACCCGTCCGCCCACGCCTGCGTCTGATCCGTCGGCGTGCGGCTGCACGTCGCGACGCGGTCGCCGCGATCTAAGAACGCCTGCACGATCCCCGCGCCGAGCCCGCGGCTGCCCCCGGTGACGATGACCGTCCGACCTCCGCTCATGCGGACGTCCCGCCGTCGCGCACGAGCTTGTCCCCGCGGGTGGCCAGGGCGTCGACGACACGGATGCGCCGTGGTCGCGACGCGGCTGGCAGCCGGTCGCAGGCGATGCGGACGCGTTCGGGGAGCGCGTCCCGGTCGGTATTCGGCTCGGCCACGAGGTCCAGCATGACGGCGTGGCCGGTGATGGCGTTCGCCCGCCCGTAGGCGGCGGCCAGCTGCACGCCGTCCACCTCACACGCCAGGTCCTCGATCGGCCGCGGGTGGACCTTGACGCCGCCGACGTTGATGATCTCCGTGGTGCGCCCGACGAAGTGAATGCGGTCGTCGCGGACCTCGACGAGGTCACCGGTCGGCCGCCACTGCGCGGCGGAGGCATCGCCGGCCTCGTGGTAGCCGAGCATCCCGACCCGGGAGCGCATCTGCAGCTCACCGTCGACGATCCGCAGGCGCACCGGGGCATCGTCGTCGCGGTCCAGCACGCTCAGCGGCAGGCCGCTCCGGCCGTCGCGCACGGAGATCGCGGTCCCGAACTCCGTCGCCCCGTAGATCTGCGCGATGTCGGCGTCGGGGAACCGCGCGCGCAGGCGCGCCAGCAGGTCGTCGGAGACCGGCTCCCCGCCGAGGGTGATCCGCTCGAGGGCCAGGCCGTCGGCATCCTCGGCCTCCAGGCGGCCGACGATCATCCGCCAGAACGTCGGGGTCCCGCTGGCGTGGGTGACCCGGTGCTCGCGGATGGCGGTCGCGACGTCCTCCGCGCGCCGTGAGGCGGGCACGACCGCGGTGGCGCCGCTGACCAGGACGTGAACTAGCACCTGGATCCCGGCGAACTGGTTGAGGTTGTAGGCCAGCAGCCACCGGTTGGCCGGCCGCTTGTCCGGGCTGCGGACCGCTGAGACCAGGCGTCCCCAGTCGTGGCGAGCGCCCTTGGGGTCGCCCGTCGTCCCGGTGGTGAGGACGAGCCACGGGGCCGGGACGGCGCCGCCGGCGGGCGGGGACGGCCGCGGATCTGGTTCGGCCGCCTCCAGCGTGCGCAGCGGAACGGCGGTCGCGCCCGGGATCGACGCGGCGTGATCGGTGACGACGGTGGTGTGGCCGAACCGGTGCGCGAGTCCCGCCCAGCCGTCGGCGTCCAGGTCGGGCGGGTAGACGCACGCCTCGCTGCCGGTTGCGGACGCCGCGGCGAGCAGCGCGACGACGTCCGCTGCGCGCGGCACGGTCACGCCGAAGCGCTCGATGCCCGCGTGGCGCAGCCCGGCGGCGATGCGCTCGGCCCGCTCGGCAGACTGCGACCAGGACAGCGTGTCGTCGGAACCGACGATCAGGGCCCGGTCGTCCGCGCTCGCCGCCGTGTCGCGGATGAGGTCGAGCAGCATCCGCCTACGTGCCGTAGAAGGCGATGACCTCGCCGACGGTCACCGGGAGGATGCCGTCGCTCCAGGGGTCGCGGCCGAACTCGTCCTCCAGGGTGACCGACAGCTCCACGAGCTCCAGGGAGTCCAGGCCGAGGTCCTCCGACAGCCGGGTCTCCGGCAGCAGCTCGGGGATGCTGGCCTCGCGCCGTCCCAGCAACGTCGTGATCGTGGTGTGGATGGTAGTGGCGGCGTCGGGCATGTCTTCTCTCGCGCCACCCTGCGCCGGGATGCCCGGGCAGGCTCGGCGGAGGACCGGCAGCATACCGACGCCCGCCACGTGGTCCTCGCCGCGTTCTCCGGGCCCCGACGCCACCGTGAGCCGTCGTCTCCCGTCGGGGTTCCGTCCGAGCGCTATGGGAACGTATGTTCGAGCTTGATGAGGCGTGGATCAGACAACGTGTCGCCGCCGGGGCCTCGGTGGGTGAGCTGGCGCGCGATCTCGGGATCGATGCCACCGCTGCCCGGCAGCGACTCGAAGGCCTGGGTCTGCAGACCGCGCGCCAGCGGGTGCTTGCGGAGGGTCGGGCGGCGCGCGCCACGGGCGCCCGGACGCTGACGCGCGCATGCCCGGCGCACGGCGACGTGGTGCACCGCATCGACGCGCGCGGGTCCTACCGCTGTCCACTGTGCAACGCCGACCGTGTCATCCGGCGGAGGCGCAGCGTCAAGGAGATCCTCGTCAAGGAGGCCGGCGGCGCCTGCGCCCTGTGCGGCTACGACCGGTGCGTCCGCGCCCTGTCCTTCCACCACCTGGATCCGACCGACAAGGCCTTCGGCCTGGCCGTCGCCGGCGTCGCCCGGTCCCTCGAGCGAGCGCGCGCCGAGGCCTCCAAATGCGTGCTGCTCTGCGCGAACTGCCACATGGAGGTCGAGGCAGGACTCCGCTCGGTCGCGCTACACTCCGAGGCCGATCGGGGGTAGCTCAACGGCGGAGCAGCGCCCTGTTAAGGCGATGGTTGTGGGTTCGAATCCCACCCCCCGAGCTCGGCGGAGGTCGTTTTCCCACACAGCCCGAAGCGTTGTTTTGTGGCGCGGCGGTCGAGTTCCGGGTCGCGTGGTGCTTCTCGCGGCCGGTCAGCTCAGGGTGCTGGCGGCGCGGCGAAGGTCGCGGCGGTGAACGATCCGCGCGATCCGGCGGCCATGCGTGGCGCCGGCCGGCAGCTCGCCGACGCTCAGCTGGCGGTACACGACGCGCAGCTCGCCGACGCGTAGCCGTCGCCACGGCGGGCGGCCGGTGAGGGCGCGATCGTCGGCGTTGACGGGCATCGGGTGTGTGCCGAGGGTCTGCTCGATCGCGCTGACCAGCCGCTTGCGGTCGGGTGCGCTGAGGTTGCGCAGGTCGCGTTGCGCGCGCCGGCTGAGCTCGACGTGCGCCGCCGGCACGTGGGTCTACGCGTTGTCGGCGGCGTCGAGTTCTGCGACGACGTCATCCAGCGAACGGGTGCGTCCCTCCCGGGCGTCCTGGTCGGCTGCGGCCATGTCGGCGACGTACTCGGGTGCGTTGGCGAGGATGAAGTCCTCAAGGGCGTCCTCGTCGATCGGGCTGAGCACCGCGACGGGCTTGCCGTGGCGGGTGACCAG
>JBBSUL010000003.1:0-53469 GCA_038234375.1 Solirubrobacterales bacterium
CCCCTCCTCGCGGAGGGGGTGAGAGGACGCCCTCTTTGGTGCGACGGAGGCGGAGGCGTTGCATCAACGGAGCCCCCTCCTCGCGGAGGGGGTGAGGAGGCCGCGAAGACGCGCGCCGAGCAGGCCGAGTCGCTTCAACGGAGCCCCCTCCTCGCGGAGGGGGTGAGACCGTGAAGCTGCGTCAGGGGCAGGTTACCGCCGCCGCTTCAACGGAGCCCCCTCCTCGCGGAGGGGGTGAGGTCCTGGCTGAGTGCGCCGCCCCGCGCGCCGGCCTGCTTCAACGGAGCCCCCTCCTCGCGGAGGGGGTGAGCAGTCACGATGGCCGCAACCCATCCGGACCACTGGGCCGCTTCAACGGAGCCCCCTCCTCGCGGAGGGGGTGAGATGGGCAGCCGGAGATTTTGCTGGCGGCCGCTTCGGAGCTTCAACGGAGCCCCCTCCTCGCGGAGGGGGTGAGATGCGGGCGCGGAGCGTGACCTCCCGGCGCACCGCCTGCTTCAACGGAGCCCCCTCCTCGCGGAGGGGGTGAGCACGAACAGCACGCCGAGGATCTGCGCCGCCGCATGCTTCAACGGAGCCCCCTCCTCGCGGAGGGGGTGAGCAGGGCCCCGGCCTCCTGCAACAAACGTTCGGTGTCGTAGCTTCAACGGAGCCCCCTCCTCGCGGAGGGGGTGAGATGACGTCGAGCTGTCCGGCGCCCGAGCGTTCCTGTCGCTTCAACGGAGCCCCCTCCTCGCGGAGGGGGTGAGACGGCCACGTCGACGAAGGCGGTCGCTGCGGTCCTGCTTCAACGGAGCCCCCTCCTCGCGGAGGGGGTGAGCGGACCTCAGTCCGTTGACGACCCCGCTGATCAGACCAGCTTCAACGGAGCCCCCTCCTCGCGGAGGGGGTGAGTGCGGTAGTCGCCGTTCTGCTTGACCTCCACCCCGTAGCTTCAACGGAGCCCCCTCCTCGCGGAGGGGGTGAGTTGATCGCCGCGCTCGACAAGCCGACCACCAACCGGCTTCAACGGAGCCCCCTCCTCGCGGAGGGGGTGAGTCGGACGCCGGCACCAGCCTGAAATCGTTCTTCTTGCTTCAACGGAGCCCCCTCCTCGCGGAGGGGGTGAGGTCTCACCGAAAACAGTACCGATTTCCAGCGACGTCTGAGCCGTTTGCGAGAGCTCGGATCACTAGGGACTCGCTACCGCGGTTTGGCACGAAGTTGAGGCGCCGACACGCCGAAACGGCCGTTTTCCAGGTCGATCGTGCAGCGAGCGGTGCCCGGGCGCAGCCTCATGACCTCAGCCCTCGCGGCTACCAGATCGCCGGACCGTCGCTCGTCGGCAGCGTCGGTGCGGTGCCCAGGTGGCGGACACACCGTACGCCCCGTCCGTCGCTCTCGCCGAGATCGAACAGCAGGACGCTGTCGATCCGGGTGTTGATGACGTCCAACATCGCGGCCTCCAGGCGCACGCGCTCCATTCGGTCCAGATCACATACGAACACGCTGTACTGGAGGGCGTACCCGAACTCGGTCGCGACCTGGTGTGTCCGACGCAGGCGCCCCGGCTCCCGGATGTCGTACGTGAGCAAGAGCCGGCGGCGTGCCATCTATCGTGTTGTCAAGGGACGGTAGTCCGGCACATCGCCCACGAGGCTTGCGGCGATCATCCGCGCCTGGATCTCGAGCGTTCGCCGGTACGAGGCAACGTAGCCGAACGTGGGGTGGCAGAGGGTCTGCTGCATCCTGCGCTCGTAGGCCGCGATCACGCCGCGGCGACCGGTCGCAGTTAGCGCCCAGCCGCCGGCGCGGACGACGAAGTCACCGTGGCGCACCTCGCCGTTGTTGATCAGCATGAGCACGGTGGAGTCCACGACGAGCGGACGAAACTCCTCGGCGAGGTCGAGCGCCAGCGACGGGCGGCCGAAACGCGGCTGATGCAAGAGCCCGACGTACGGGTCCAGTCCAGCGGCCGCGAGCGCGATCGTCGCGTCCTTGGCCAACAGCGCGGCGAGAAAGGACATGACCGCGTTGACCGGGTCGAGCGGGGGACGGCGGTTGCGCCCCTCGAAGGCGAACTCACCGGCCAGCGGCCCCCGCAACATTGAACCGAACTGGCCGAAGTACAAGCGGGCGGCGGTCCCTTCGATCCCGAGCAAGGAGGGCAGCGCTTCCGCGGAAGCGGCTTGAGCGGCCAGCCGCTTGAGCTGCCCGACCACGGTTGCGCTCGTCTCACCTGCGTGGCGACGGAGCATCGTCCGTTGGTTGCGGATCTTGCCGCTGACGAAGAGCTGCGGCAGACCGGCCCCGCCGACGGCGGCCGCTCGATGCTGCCGCATCCGCACCGCCACGTTGCCGGCCGGCATGCCCGTCGCCAGGCCGCTCAGCCACCCGCCCATGGTCAGCCACAGCACCGGAATGCCGTGGTCGAAGCACTCACGCATCAGCGCGCTCCCGATGTCGGCGTTACCGAACAGCGCGACGTGCGAGACATCGATGAGCCGTCGGCTGGCGACCTCCTGACCTTGCTCCTTCAGGACGACCCGCCCCTTGCGCTTGGTGACCCGGGACCCGGGCGTGGTCACGTACAGCGGCGTGGCGTCCGGGTCGGAGACGACGAGCCGGCGGGGTGCAGCCGCGGTGCGGCCGGCCAGCAGGTTGGTCTCGTCGGGCAGGCACAGGCCGACGAGCGAGCAGCGCGGGCACTTCGGGGAGTCGACCAGCGGGGGCGGGAGCACGGCTTCCCGTGCCATCGCGCGCACACCCTCGACCGCCGCCCGGGCCTCGGCGAGATCGGACCGGCTCAGCGTGATCGTGTGGCGGGTGCGGGTCTCGGCGAAGAAGACCATCGCACCGTCCACGGTGTAGCCGAGGTCCTCGAGCAGCAGCACCTGGAGGGCGAGCTGGACCCGCTCGGGCGGCCACAGCGGCTCGTCGGGCGACCGCGGCGAGCCACGCTTGTACTCGATCGCGACCACGCCACCGTCGGAGCTCTCCAAGAGGTCGAGCTTGGCCGCGACGCCGAGGCGCTCGGACTCGATGGTCAGCGCCGTCGACGCCGGCCGAGCCTCCGGCGCGTCAGGCGCTGGCGGCCGGCCGCGAGCACGGTCGACACGGCGGTGGACGAACCGCCCTTCGACGGTGTCCGCGTTGTCGGTGAACCGGTGGTCGATCCACTCCAGGTAGGCCAGCCGCGGGCAGTAGACGAACTCGTTGACGATCCGGGCGGGGACCGGGGGCAGATCGTGGTTGTCCATGCCGGGCGGGTCGCCCGGCGCGCGCTCGTTCTGACAGGGCCCGGCTCAGCCGCGGTCGGCGAGGGTGCGGCGCGCGGCCGACGACCCTGCCGCATCGGCGCGCTTAAGCATCTCGCGGGCGGCCGGCGTGAGCGGCGTCGGTTCGTGAACGCGCTCGCCGACGCTGCAGTGGTAGCAGCGGTCGGTCACGTCGTCATGGTTGTAGAACTCGTGCGCGCCGCAATCCGTCGCACCCTTGGGCACGAGCCGGCTCAGGGGCCCGGGGAGCATGCCGCGCAGCCACGTCCGTGCGCGAAATCGCCCGCGGGCCCGTCCCGTCTGCGAACGTTTCCCCGGGGCGAGCATCTGCCCAGAGTACGCCGCACCGGCCCCGCTACACGATTTCCCGCTGGCGTGTCAGAGACGGCCGACGCGGACGACCATCAGGCCATGCCCATCCCCCAGGAGAGAACAAGATGACCCTGACCCACGCGACGCTGCTGGACGCCGTACGGAGCGATGGCATCGCCTTCCGCAGCCGGATCGACCTCGAGCCGGTGGCGGGCCGGGGCGAGAAGGTCGCGCCGCCGACTTACGCGGTGAGCGACCGGGCCGAGACCAAGTACGCGGTCGAGAAGCGCCGGTCGGACGGGGAGGACGTGGCTGCCATCGTGCTCGACAGCGTCGCCTCGCAGGCCAACAGGCTCGAGCTTGCGCTGTTGGCTGCGCACCGTCGCGGAGAGCTTGCGCTGCCGGTGGTGACCGTCGACTTCCGCGACGCAGAGGGGATCCAGGGCCTTGACACCGTCAGCTCCCTGGAGGCCCCGCACCGCATCTACGATGCGATCCTCCGTGACAGCCTGCTCGGCGACCGGCTCTTCCGTCTCAGCGACGTCGGCGTCGCCGTGACCGAAGCGTCGCCGCGGAACGCCGCCGCGGTCTATCGCTATGCGCCCCACACGCTCGTCTTCGGCGGCTGGGACTCGACCGGGCCGCGCGGTGGACGCGGCGCGAAGTACGAGCGGGCGCTGACCTCCGAGATCGTCGCGACCGGAATCATCCCCGGCAGCACGACGGCCTCACGGATCGACCCGGTGGCCATCGAGCTGAGCGCCGGACCGGTGTACGAGGGGAAAGACGGAGGCTGGACGACCGACGCGGAGCTGGCGCGACAGGAGAAGGGTAAGCCCGTGCCCGTCAAGTCCGGCGGTGAGGGCGCGCCGGGCCGCCCGTCGCAGATCAACCACGGCAACATCGCCCCCTCGATCGACACCCGGGCCGGCGGCATCACGGCCGACGAGATCCACGGCACAACGGTCCTCTCGCTCATCCAGCTGCGGCGGCTTCGCTTCCCCGTCCGCAGCGACGGAACGGTCGTCGACGACGCCAACCGCGCGGAGGTCGAGGCCGCCGCCCAGGCGGCGCTCGCCGCGCTTGGCCTGGCCGCCATAGTGCTCGCCTTCGAGGACGGCTTCGACCTGCGCTCGCGCTGCGTGCTGCACGCGCCACAGCCGCTTGAGCTGGAGTTGCTGCGGCGTGGTCAGCGGGAGTCCGAGTCGTTCTCGATCGACCGCGGCGCCGCCGCTGCGCTGCTGGCGCAGGCCCGCGACCACGCGGCGTCGCTCGGGCTCATCTGGGAAGCCGATGAGGTGACCCTCCGCCCGACCGACGGCTTGGTCGAGCTCATCCGCCGCAGCCAGGACATCGCGGCACAGACCACCGTGGACTGACGTGCCGCTGCACGTCGAGATCGAGCTCCTGACCGGACGCTACGTCGCGGCGCGCTTCAACGACCGTGCCCGCGCCGAGTGGCCGCCCCACCCGGCCAGGTGGTTCTCAGCGGTGGTCGCGGCCTGGGCCGCCGGTTCGCGCAGCCCAGCCGAGGCCGACGTCCTGCGCTGGCTTGAGACCCAGGGCGCACCGACGATCGCGTGCAGCACCGGCGAGGAGGTCGCCTTCGCCGAGGGCGCCACCTACTTCGTGCCGGTCAACGACGCGGCCGCCGTCCGCTCCGTCGAGAAGACGTACGCGACCATGCTGAACGCCCGGGAGGCGGTCGTCGCCGCCGACCCCGAGCGAACCCCGCGCGAGGAGCAGGAGCTCGTCCGCCGTCGGGAGAAGGCCGAAGCGGCGGCCGACACCGCGTCGGACGCCGCCCGCGTGAAAACCCCCGCCGGGACGGCGCTCGCGCTCCTGCCCGAGCACCGGGGCAAGCAGCCGCGCGCCTTCCCCAGCGTGCGTCCTGACAGCCCGCTGATCACTTTCGGCTGGCCCGACGGGGCCCTGGACGAGGACGCCAGAACGGTGCTCGACGGGCTCCTCGGCCGGATCGGCCGGCTCGGTCATTCGAGCTCCTTCGTGAGCTGCCGTGTGGTCGACGTCCCGGCGACGGCTCCGTGGCTGCAGCCCGACCCCCACGGCGACCGCCTCCTGCGCACCCCCGGGCCGGAGCAGTTCGACCTCCTCGAGGCGGACTACCTGCGCCACCGCGGCATCGAGCCGCGCGCGCTGCCCGCCGCACCCCAGCCCTACGCCGCCACCGCGCCGACGATCGAGGAAGGGCCCGGCTCGCACTTCGCGCGCCGGCTGCTCGTCCTCGAACTTGAGGACGAGGGCGCGCCCAGCCTCACCGCCGCGCTCCCGCTCGTCCGGGCGCTGCGAGCGGCGTTGATCGAGCAGGCCGGGGACCAGCCGCCCGAGCTGCTGGCCGGGCGGGACACGGCCGGCGCGCCGAGCGGCCTCCCGCATCTGGCGCTCGTCCCGCTCCCCTTCGTCGGTCACCGGCACGCTGACGGACTCGTGAAAGGCGTCGGCCTCGTGCTGCCGGACGGAGAGCCGACCGACCGCGAGGCCACGCTCGGGGTGGTGTGGCGATGGCTGAGCGCGCGCGATGGTGCGCTCGACGTGGGCGGACGGCTCCTCCGTCTCAGCCGGGGTCAGGGGTCCAGCCCGATGGCCACGCTCAGCTGGCAGCGGTGGACCGCAGCCTCGCGCGTCTGGACGACGGTGACCCCAATCGCTCTTGACCGCTGGCCCGGCGACCCGCGCGATCCCGACCCAGCCCGGCGCGAGCAGGCGGCCGTACGCGCGGCGGACACGGTCGCACGAGCCTGCGGGCACATCGGGCTGCCGTCCCCGGAGGCGGTCGAGGTGCGCCCCGACGCCTGGTTGGCCGGGGTGCCGCCGGCGCACCGCTTCGTCCCGTTCACGACACCCAACGGCGGGCCGCGCCGCGCGCTCACCCACGCGATCCTGCACTTCGCGACGCCCGTACACGGGCCGGTCATCCTTGGTGCCGGGCGCTACGTCGGCCAGGGCCTGTGCCTGCCCCTGTCTGACCCGGAAGCCGACGGACGATGAACGCGCCCGCGATCCCGAAGCTCACCGCCGAGGAGTTTCCGACGTACTTCTCCGACCTCTGGAATCTGCCCGCGGGCGAAGGGCCGTTCCCCTGGCAGACCGAGCTCGCCGCCCAGCTGGCCCGCGACCGGAAGTGGCCGTCGCTCGTCGACCTGCCGACAGGAACCGGCAAGACGAGCCTGCTGGACATCGCGGTCTTCCAGATGGCGCTGGAGGCCCATCGTGCGCCCGAGGAGCGCTGGATGGCCCGGCGGGTCGTGCTCGTGGTTGACCGGCGGGTAGTCGTCGACCAGGCCGACGAGCGCGGACACTCGATCGCCGCGCGCCTGATGGCCGCCGACCCCGACGGCGTGCTCGGCCGGGTGGCAACCCGGCTGCGGCATCTGTGCGCCGCCGGGCCCGAGGACCCGCCGCTGGTCACGAGCGTGCTGCGCGGCGGGATCGTGCGCGACGAGCGCTGGGCGCAGCGCCCCGATGTGCCCACGGTCATCTCGTCAACCGTCGACCAGGTGGGCTCGCGCCTGCTCTTCCGGGGCTACGGCGTCTCGGCGGGGATGCGTCCCATCCACGCCGCGCTGCTCGCCCACGACTGCCTGTTCCTGCTCGACGAGGTCCACCTGGCCCGCCCCTTCGCCCGCACCCTCGCGGCGGTCGGCGAATACCGGTCGCGCGCCCCCGAGCCCGTGGCGGCGGGACCGGACCGCTGGCAGGTGGTCGAGATGACGGCCACACCGAGCGACGGTGTCACCGGCAGTCGCTTCCCGTCCGCCCCGCTTGACCCAGGGTCCCACCCGGTCCTGCGGCGCCGGCTGACCGCGAGCAAGCCCGCCCGTCTGGCATCGGTAGTCCTGCCCACCCACGCCGCCAAGGCCGACCGCCTGTTCGCCGAGGCGTGCGCCGAGGAGGCGCAGGAGTTGCTCGACGGTCCACACGTCACGGCGCTCGGCGTGATCGTCAACCGCGTCACCACTGCGCGGCAGATCGCCGGGCTCCTCACCGACCGGCTGGACGCCGACGTGCTGCTGCTGACCGGGCGCATGCGGCCGATCGACCGCGACGCCACCCTCCGCCTGTACGGGGACCGGCTGGCCACCGGACGCCCGCGCGACGCGGCGACGACGCCGCTCGTCCTCGTCGCCACCCAGTGCGTCGAGGCCGGTGCCGACTTCGACCTCGACGCCGTCGTCACCGAATGCGCAAGCCTTGACGCGCTGCGCCAGCGCTTCGGGCGCGTGGACCGTGACGGCCGTCGCGCCGAGGCCGGCGGTGTGCTCACGAGCGTCGTCCTGGCCCGCGGCCCTCAGATGGTCGAGGGAGTCGAAGACCCGGTCTACGGGAGCGCGATGGCCCGAACTTGGGCGTGGCTGACCGACGGTGGCCGCGACACCGTCGACTTCGGCCTGCGTGCCCTCGCGGTGCCGGACGCCGAGACGCTCGCAGTCCTGGTCCCGCCTTTGCGCGCGGCGCCGGTCATGCTCCCGTCGCACCTCGACGCCTGGGCTCGTACACAGCCCGCTCCCGCGCTCGAGCCCGACGTCAGCCGCTGGCTGCACGGCATCCAAGAGGGCGACCCAGAGGTGCAGCTGCTCTGGCGTGAGGACATCCAGGAGCACTGGCTGACCGAGGCGGGGCAGAACGAATCGCCGCGACCGCCACGCGAGGACTGCGACCGGGTGGCCGCCGCGCACGTCGAGAGCTGCCCGCCGGTGGCGTCCGAGGCGCTCAGCCTGCCGCTCTCAGCCGCTCGGCGCTGGCTGCGCGGCGAGCCCGAAGGCGAGGCCTTCGACGTCGAAGGCGTCAGCGGGGACGGTGGGGACGCGTCGCCGGATCGACGCCCGTGGCGCGCGGTGCGCTGGAGCGCGGACGGGAACGCCGCGGTCGTCGGCCACCACGATCTGCGGCCGGGCGACGTGCTCGTCGTGCCCAGCAGCTTCGGCGGGCTGACGCTTGACTCGTGGGACCCGGCCGGGCGGGAAGCGGTGGTCGACGTGGCCGCCGAAGCCACCCGGGAGCGTCGCCGCCTCGTCGTCCTTCGGCTTGATCCCGAGCTTCGACGTGGCCTGGGCGCGTTCCCGGAGATCGAGGCATGGACCCAGAGCACATCGCGTGAGCGTCGCCGACTGCTTGACGGCTGGCTGGGCGAGCAGGGTGACCGTGCTGGCCCGGCGCTGCGCCGGGACACCAGGGATGCGCTGGCGGCCCCCGCGCGGGCCCGGCAGGACCGCCTCGTCGATGGGTTTGCGCTCGACGGAAGCGACCCCGTGCCGGGGACGCTTGTCGTCACCGCCCCGGCGCGTATGTCCACCGACGTGGTCGCCGGGAGAGCGTCGGCGGCCGTCCCGCTCGACGTCGAGGGCAGCCTGGACGCGCTCTCCTTCGGCGGTGCCGGTGAGGTCACGCTCGCCGCGCACCTTGAATGGGTCACAAGGTGGGTTGGTGGCCTGGCCGCGCGGACGGCGGTGCGCCCCGACCTGGCCGCCGACCTTGACCTCGCTGCGGCACGCCACGACCTGGGAAAGGCCGACCCGCGCTTCCAGACGTGGCTGCACGGCGGTGACGAGATCGCCCGCGCTGGAGCGCCGGCACCGCTGGCCAAGGCGCGCGAGGCGGCCTACGACCGAGCCGCGCGGGAGCGCGCGCTGCAGCTCAGCGGCTACCCACGGGGTGCACGGCACGAGCTGCTGAGCGTGGCCATGAGCGCGGCCGAACCGGAGCTTAAGGCCCAGGCACACGACTACGAGTTGGTCCTGCACCTCATCGCCGCCCATCATGGACGCTGCCGGCCGTTCGCCTCGGTGGTGGCCGATCCCGCTTCCGTCCGCGTCACCTACGAGCAGCAGGACGGTCGACGCTGGGAGGCCGACAGCGCGCACGGGCTGGAGCGGCTCGACGCTGGCATCCCTGAGCGCTACGCCACGCTCACCGAGCGCTACGGCTGGTATGGGCTGGCCTGGCTGGAGACGCTGCTGCGTCTCGCCGATCACGGTCGCAGCGCCCAAGAGCAGATGGCCGCCGAGACCACGCAATGAGCGAGCCGATCCGCCTCGCGCCCCTCCGGGGTCGCAATCCGCGCGGCTTCCTCGCCGCGCTCGGCGCTCTCGATGTCGCGACCCGCCGGCTCCCCGACACGCGCGTGACACTTAGCTGGACCGAAGGCATCGAGCCGGTTGCGGTGCTGCAGGGCCCGCGTGATCTCGACCACCTCGTCGACCTGTGCGACGAGGATCGCGCGCGGTGGGCAGACTCGCCGGTGCTCACCTGGGGACCCGACGGCACGCCCGCCGCCGACCTGAAGGTGCCACCGGCCGCGGTCGCCGACTGGTTTCGTGCCGCTCTGGACACCGGCGACGCCTGCGACGCGGATCTGCTCGGCGCGCTGCTGGCTGAGGGACCCGTCTCCGGGAAGGACGAGTCCAAGCCGACGCAACTGCACTTCACCGCCGGCCAGCAGCACTTTCTCGACATCGTGCGGAGGCTGCGTACGGAGGCGACACCAGAAGCACTGACCGAAGCACTTGCCGGGCCGTGGCAGTTCGCAGCCTCGGCGCCCGACCTCAGCTGGGAGGCGGGCGCAGAGCGGCTGCACGCTCACCGCGCCGTCGCGCCGACCAAGGAGGCCTCGACCCCGCGCGGCGTGCCGGGAGCGGACTGGCTCGGCTTCCTTGGCCTGGCCTTCCTGCCGGTCGTCGCACAGGGCGAGAAGCTCGTCACCACGGGGTGCGCAGGGGCCTGGAAGCGTGAGACGTTCACCTGGCCGCTGTGGTCAGGCTCGCTGCCTGCGTCCGTCGTCGGGCTGTTGCTCGGCCGAGACCTGACTGGGATGCCGCGGACGGAACGTCTTGCCGCAGGCGTCCACCGGTTGCTGTCGGCGGGCATCCGGCGGAGCGACCAGGGCGGGTACGGCAGCTTCGGCGCGGCCGAGGATGTCGCTGCGGGGTCGAGTGGCTGAGCCGCTGATCCGGGCGCTTTTCACGGCGCGCGACACGGCGCCGCTGGCGTGGCGGCTCGACGCAGCGGCGGCCATCCCGCTGACCGAGGCGCTCCCCGTTGCTGAGGCGGTCCACACCGCGGTGCTCTCGCTCGCCGGCCGGCACTTCGGCGCCAATGCGATTCCGCCAGCGCTCAGTGGGCGTGCTGAGGACGGCAGGCCGCTCGCCGGTCCCGCGCAGCACGGGCACAAGCACGTCCTCGTCGGCAGCGGTGACGGTCGCCGGATCGATCGCGTGGTCCTGTGGGCGCCCGCCGGCCTCACCGCGGAGGAGCGCGCGAGCGTCGCGACCCTGCGCCTGCGGTATCAGCGCCGGTCGGTGGCCCTGGCCCCCGGCTGCGGCAGCGAGAGCCCCGCGGGCGTTGCCACGGCGACCCGTTGGCGTTCGCTCACCCCGTACCTCCCGTTCAACTTCGTCAAGCCCCGCGGACGCAACTCGGTGGAGGGTCAGGTCATGCGTGAGCTCGTCGAGTTCCGCGGCTTCCCGCCGCCGATTTCCGTCACCGCCGAGCCCTGGCGGGGCTCCGCCTTCGTTCTGCATCGCCAGGGCAAGGCGAACCGCGCGAAGACGGACGCCGCCTACGACGTGAGGATCAGCTTCGACGCACCGACGACTGGGCCAGTTGCACTTGGAGCGCTCGCGCACTTCGCGCTCGGGTCCATGGTCCCCCTCCGCTGATCGGCGGATGCTCCGGTCGCCGTCATCCGCCGCCTGCGGCGGCCGGTCAGCCCTTGCCGCTGATCCGCCGCGACCCCTGCACCCGCCACAGGTCTCCCTGACGGGCGAGGCGGACGGCGTCGGTGAAGCCGCCCTTCTTGCGCCGCACAAGGATCGTCGCCCGCGTCTCCTGCAGGTCAGGATCGTGGTGAAGCGCAGGTTCTTGTTGTTCTTCGGGGCCTTGGCGCTGGCCTCGGCCTTGATCCGGCGTCCGGAGCTGCAGGCCGCGGCGCCGCCGAAATGCTTCTGCGCGCGCACGGTCAGCCGTCGGCAGACCGCCTTGAACGGTGACGGCCTGCGGGTGTGCTGCCTGGAGCTCACCGGAGCCGGCGAGGAGTTCCCGTTCGGCCCGGAGACGTCGGTCTTCAAGGTCGGCGGCAAGATCTTCGTGATCGCCCGCCTGCACGCCGAGCCGCTGACCGTGAGCCTGAAGATCGACCCCGACCTCGGCGAGCAGCGATTCGGCGCCCCCTCAGCGGACGATCAGGCGTGGGGTGAGCCTGAAGATCGACCCTGAGCTGGGTGGGCAGCTGCGCGCGTCCTACGAGGCCGTGCAGCCAGGCCATCACCTCAACAAGCGCCACTGGGTGACGATCACGCTGGGCGAGGACGCCGACGACGGGCTCGTCCGCGACCTCATCGAGGACAGCCACGGCCTCGTCCGGCCGCGGCCCCGCCGCCGGCGCGGGGCGTCGTCATCGCCGTAGCCGTTGCGGTTGCGGTCCGGTTGCGGCGGTGGTGGAGTACCGGCGCATGACCCAGCTCGTCGTCCTCCTGCGGGGCATCAACGTCGGCAAGGCCAAGCAGGTCCCGATGGCCGACCTGCGCGAGTTGCTCGACGAGGCCGGGTTCACGGACGTCCGCACGCATCTGCGCAGCGGCAACGTGCTCCTTCGGGGCAAGGCGGCGCCGGCGAAGGCCGCGGCGGCGATCAGCGACCTGCTGGCCGAGCACTTCGGCTTCCAGGTCGACGTCGTCGTGCGGACCGCCGAGGAGCTCGCCGCGATCATCGCAGCCAACCCGTTTGCCGATGTCGCCACCGACCCCTCCCGGCAGCTCGTCGCCTTCCTCTCCGGGGAGCCCGACGCCGAGGCGCTGGTGAAGCTCGCGGACGGCGTCGAGAATCCCGACCAGCTCGCGGTGCGCGAGCGCGAGCTGCACCTGTGGTGCCCGGACGGGTTCGCCGAGAGCCCGCTGTCCAAGGCGTTCGGCAGGGCCAAGCTCGGGGTGACGGTCACCGGGCGCAACTGGCGCACCGTCGTCAAGCTCGACGAGCTGGCTCGGGAGGGCTGACGGCGCGCGATCAGCGCTCGACCGCTCCCGACCCCCTCCCGCCGGCCTCGATACGATGCCCTGCCGTGCCGACGTAGCTCAGCTGGTAGAGCACTTCACTCGTAATGAAGGGGTCAGCGGTTCGAATCCGCTCGTCGGCTCTCACGGCAACGCGTCCAATCACTGGCGTAGGAGGCCCGAGAGCCACGTAAATCCGCGGGTCTCGGGTCGACGGGCACCCTGCGTGAGCTCTGCACGGCGAGCCGCAGGAGGGCTGAGGCCGTTCGGCCCTGTGGTCAGCCCCGCCCTCGGCCCGCCGCTGTCACCCGCCGAAGAACTGCACCAGGACGGGGGCGAGGACCGACGGATCCACGTTGTGCGTTTGGCCCGCAAGCGTCATGTGGCTCGCATGCGGCAACGTCGCGGCGACGACGCGCGTGCCGTCCTGCAGGAACGGCGGGCTTGCGGCACCGTCGAGCACGAGGGCCGGGACGGCGATGGTGCGAAGACGGTCGGCCGGCACGCGAGCGCCGGTCGACGCGTTGCCGGTGACCGCCATGTCGTGGAGGAGCGTCGGGGCCAAGCGCTCAAACCATGCCCAGTCCGGGCTCGCGCGCATCCCGGCGATCGCCCCGGCGGGCATCCCCGTCCCGGCGAGGAACCGCGCGGCGGCGTCCCCGAAGCGGCCGGCGTCGCAGTGCGCCTGGATGTCATGCGCCATCGCCGCGCCGTCCTCCGCGTCGGCGTCGGTCGTGCCGTAGGGCGTTTCGTACACGGCGATCCGGGTGGCGGGCACGCCCGCGGCGACCGCCTCGAGGACCAGGCACCCGCCGGACGAGTGGCCGTACAGACCAACGTCCGCGCGCTCGGTCGCCGCGACCACCGCAGCGAGGTCCTCGACCTCACGTGCAACCGCGTACGGCAGCGTATTGCCGCTGTCCCCGCGGCCACGCCGATCGACTGTGATGACGCAGAACCGGGATGCCAGCGCGGCGGCCAGTGGCACCGCTGAGGACCGTTCGTTGAACGCGCCGCCGACGAGCAGGACCGCCGGCCCTGAACCCACCTGCTCATAGGCGATCTTGGTTCCGTCGACGGATCGGACGGTCTGGAATTCAGCGCTCATGCGGCTGTAGACCCTCCCCGTCAGGAAGACTCATCGGCCCAGCCAAATGAAGCCGCGAGAACCGATGGTTGGGGGTGTCTCGAGCGCGGCGCGGTCGCCTCGACCCAGAGCGTCTCGGCCTGCGTGCTGCAGGACTTGGTGCTGTACGCCGAGCAGGCACTCGCCGAGCGGGGCGTCATCGTCATGTCTCCCGAGGCATCGGAGGCATTCGACGAGGCGCTTGCTGCCCCGCCCTCCGGATCGCGCCACGCCTGGGGTCGTCTCCGACTCGGGCGCTCGGCCCGATCCGGCGGTCAGGCGGCGTTGCGGAACGCCTCGAATCGCGCGGCGAGACGCTCCCGGTCGGGGCGCTCATCCGGACGGACGGGCTGGATGATGCGGGCGCCGTGGAAGTGCTGCAGCCCGCTCTTGAGCATCGGACCGTCGATCTGATCCAGGAGGCGGGCCTGGATGTGGACAACACAGTCGGGGTCGATGCCCACCAGATTGCGGTCGTAGGCGAGATGATGGATCGCGCAGAGCGCCATGCCGTTCACTACGACCGCGGTGCCGAGTTCGTGGCGGTCGTCCATGATGTGCGCGGCCTGCAGGAGCGATGCTTCCTTGAGCGCGCAGATGGCGCACCGGGTCCGGTACGCCTGCAGGACGGCGTGGCGGAACCGGTGTTGGTGTAGGCGGTAGGCGGCCTCTCGGGTGGCGTACCGGCGGTTGTCCTCGTCGCTGAGCAGGCCGGCGCTGGTGGTGTCGGCTACGGGCAGCCCCATCTCGAGCTGTGCGAGGCGGGCGCGCGTGTCGACTCGCGTGACGAAGGTCGGGGCCAGGGGCGTGTATTGCCCGGGTGCGATGCCGCGGAAGTACAGGAGCGGAACGCCGAGGCGGTGGGCCTCGGTCAGCGTGCGGTTGTCGGCCTCGGCCTGGGCCAGCGCTCGCGGTGAGCTGCTCCCGGCCTCGCGGAACCGGTAGGTGAACCGTCCGCTCGCCTCGTCGAAGGTGTCCTCGTACGGGGCGGGCTTTCCCGACTTCGGTGGGGCGGTGACGATCGCCAGGGCGGCTGGGCCGTGGAGCTCCCTGGCCCGGTAGATGCCGCTGTAGAACGAGCCGAAGCTGATCCGGCGCCCGGAGAAGACGAACCCCTCCTTGAGGACGTTCAGCGGAAACGAGATCGTCGTAGCGCCGGGAATGCTCGCGAGCGCGGGCGAAGGCCGCCTGGCGGAGCCGGTGATCGTGCTCGTCCTCCACCCGCCGGAGTATCGACGAACCCGCGGCCGCAGTCCACGCCCGCTCAGTCCCGCCCGATCGCCGAGCCCGCGCCGCCGAAGCGCTCGCGCAGCTCGCGTTTGAGCAGCTTGCCCGACGGGTTCTTGGGCAGCTCGTCCACCACGTGCACCGACTTGGGGACCTTGTGGGCGGCGAGGCGCTCCTTGGCGAAGGCGATCAGCTCGGCCTCGTTCACGGACGCGCCGGCCGGCGGGACGACGACCGCCGCGATCGCCTCGATCCAGCGCTCGTGCGGGAGGCCGATGACGGCGACCTCGCCGACCGCCTGGTGGCCGTACAGCGCGTCCTCGACCTCACGTGAGGCGACGAGCACGCCGCCGGTGTTGATGACGTCCTTGATGCGGTCGACGACGAAGACGTAGCCCTCCGTGTCGACTCGGACAAGGTCGCCGGACCGAAACCAGCCGTCTTCGGTGAACGCCTCGGCCGTCGCCTGCGCCATGCCCCAGTACCCGGCGCACAGCTGCGGCGAGCGGTACAGCAGCTCGCCCTGCTGCGCCTCCTGACCGTCCTCGTCGACGACACGGATCTCGCAGAACAGGACCGGACGCCCGCAGGAGTCCGGGCGCTCGTCGTGCTCGTCCGGGCGCAGCACGCAGGCCAGCGGACCGATCTCCGACTGCCCGAAGCAGTTGTAGAACCCGACCTCGCCGAGGACGGCCCGCAGCCGCTGCAGGATCGGCACAGGCATGATCGACGCGCCGTAGAACGCCTTGCGCAGGCCCGACAGGTCGCGCGCTTCCAGGTCCGGGTGCCCGGCGACCGCGACCCACACCGTGGGCGGCAGGAACACGGCGTTGACGCCGCGCGACTGCACGTGCGTGAACACGTCCTCCACGTCCGGCGCGACGGTCAGGTGGTTGACCGCCCCGACGGCCAGCGCCGGCAGCAGGAACACATGCATCTGCGCGGAGTGGTAGAG
Source organism: Solirubrobacterales bacterium (assembly GCA_038234375.1). GTDB lineage: Bacteria > Actinomycetota > Thermoleophilia > Solirubrobacterales > Solirubrobacteraceae > Paraconexibacter. The sequence goes on from JBBSUL010000003.1 coordinate 15,883, forward strand.
CGGCAGCGAGTGCAGCGCGACGTCGCGGTCGGTCAGCTGAAGCGCGACGATGCTGGAGACGTACTCGTGCACGAGCGCGCGGTGGGTCATCATCGCGCCCTTGGGCCGCGAGGTCGTCCCGGACGTGTACAGCAGCTGCACGAGGTCGTCGTCGCGCACGCCGCTTTCCTCGTGGACGGCGCTCGCCTCGTCAAGCATCCAGCTGAGCACGTCGTCCCCCGTCGGTCCGGACTGCAGCCAGCCGCGGTCCATCCCGCCCAGATCGTCCTGGACCGCGTCCACCGCGCCGGCCAGTGCCGGATCCACGAACACGACGGCCGGCTCGCACTGCGTCAGCAGGTACGTCAGCTCCGCGCCGGTCGCGTTGAAGTTGACCGGGACGTGCACGAGCCCGGCCCTCGCGCACCCGAGGTACAGCGCCAGGTAGGCGTCGGAGTTCTTGCCGTAGGCCGCGACCCGGTCCCCGGGGACAGCCCGCGCGCCAGCAGCCGGTGGGCGACGCGGCCGACGGCGACCTCCAGCTGCGCGTACGTCCACGTGCGCGCGCCGAAGACCAGCGCGGTGCGGCCGGGGACGCGGGCGGCGCTGCGGGTCAGGACCCGCCCGACGGTGGAGGGTCCAGGAAAGCCGGCTGCCGTCGAGTGCATGGCACCACCCTCCCGCATCGGCAGCCGCACGGGTCGGGCCGGCGTCCCGTGGCGGCGGTGCGCCGCCGCGACGCAGCTCAGCGGCGCGCGGCCCAGCCCGCCCGCGGGTCGGGTAGCGCCGTCAGCCGCGCCTCGACGGCCTCGCGCTGGTCCTCCAGCCACGGCGGCAGGATGATCCGCCGGCCCAGCTCCTCGACGGGACCGTCGACGGTGAAGCCCGGCTCGTCGGTGGCCAGCTCGTAGAGGATGCCGCCGGGCTCGCGGAAGTACACCGAGCGGAAGTAGTGGCGGTCGACGATGCCCGAGTGCGTCAGGCCGACGTCGTCCAGCGTGCGCACCCACGCGCCCTGGTCTGCGTCCGTGGTCCCCCAGGCGATGTGGTGCACGGTCCCCGCGCTCTGGCGTTCGGGCTCGGTGGGCGCAGGGTCAAAGGCGATCCAGCCGCCGCGCGCGTCGCCGCGGACCTCCCACACGTCTTCCTCGCGCTCGACGGCGCCCATGAGGCGCTCGAGCACGACGCCGCTGCCCTCCTCGTGGCCGCTGTAGGCGCGGACGCCCTCGAAGCCCTGCAGCGCCAGTGCCGCCGGGATCTCCGGGTGCTCGGCGACGAGCGGGGCGTCCGGGGCGGCGGAGACCACGAGCTCATGGTCCAGCCCCTCGGGGTCCGCGAAGCGCACGCTGCCCGCGTCGCGGGCGACGCTCACCCCGTCATCCGCCAGGCGCCGCACCCAGAAGTCCAGCGCCTCCGTCGACGCCACGCGCCAGACGATGCGGTGGACCATCCCCGCGCCCGCGCGGCCGGGCACCGCCCGCGGGTACTCGAAGAACGTCAGGTCCGCGCGGGGCTGGCCTGCTCGTCCCCGTAGAACAGGTGGTAGACAGAAGGGTCGTCCTGGTTGACGGTCTTGGCGGTCAGGCGCAGGCCGAGCAGGCGCGTGTAGAAGTCCACGTTGCGCGGCGTCCCCGGTGATGGCGCTGATGTGGTGGATGCCTTCGAGCTGCACGGCGACCTCCGAGGAAAGGGAGCAAAGTCGTTGCTCAGGCAACTATAGCGGTATGCGCCCGGCGCGCCCCTCGGCCAGGTCGTCGGGTCGGCGGCGTCGGCCGGCTCGGCGTGGCAGGCGGCACCCCGGCCGCAGGTCGTGGCGGCGCTGCAATGATGAGCTGGTGAGCATCCCCACCGAGTTGTCACCGGACGAGCGGACCCAACTGCGCCGCGCGCACGAGCGCCTGCGCACCGCCTCCACGGAGCTGCAGGCGCTGGTGGCGACCGAGCCGATCAGGGGCCGCTGGGCCCCTGAGCCGCCCCCGCCAGTGATCCTGGCGGCCGCGCGCGCAGCCCTGCACGACGCGCACGCCGGCCTCGTCGCAGCCGAGGCGCTGATCCTCGGGCCGGGCGGCGACGGTGACGGTGACGGCACGACCCTGGACGTGGTGGACGCCGGCCGTCCGCTGTCGTTCACCTTCGCCGACCTCATGCGCCACCACGGTCCCGGGTCGCCGGGTGGGGTCGCCCACGCGTTCAAGGTCATGGAGCGCGCCTTCCCGCTGCTGGACGCGGGGGCGCCGGCCGAGCGCCGCGAGATCCGCGTGGCCACCGCGTTCGGCGGGCCGGGGGCGCGCGACGGCTTCGAGCTCGTCACGCGGGCGGTGACGGGGGACCGCTTCGTGCTGGATCCCGACCTCGCCCGCCCCGACCTCGGCGCGGCCCGCGAGCGCTTCGTCTTCGTCGTCGCTCACCGTGAGCGCCGCGCCACCCTGACCGTCCGCGAGGGCATCGTCACCGACGCGTTCATCACGCTCGTGCGCCAGGAGCGCAGCCCCGACCAGGACGCCCAGCTCGAGCTGCTCAAGCGCGAGATGGCCGAGCGCATCATGGCCACTGCGGCCGCCGACGTGTACGACGCGACCGTCGGCCCCTGACGGCGCTGACGCAGCCCCCGGGGGCGCCCACCAAGGCGCACACGTCCTCGTCGCTGGTCGCCCGGAAGTCGTCGTACCAGGCCCCGACGGCCACGAACGGATCCGGGGTGTGCGGGCACACGACGTCGTCGGCGACGGCGCGCAGGGCGGCACACGTCTGCGCCGGGCCGACCGGTGCTGCGACGGTGATCGAGGCCGGACGCGCGTCCCGCAGCGCGGCGACCGCGGCACGGATCGACGCGCCCGTGGCCAGGCCGTCGTCGACGAGCAGGACGGCGCGCCCACGCACGGCCACGCACGGGCGGCCTCCCCGGTAGCACCGCTCGCGACGGGCCAGCTCGGCGCGCTCGCGCGCGACGAGGACGTCGAGGGCGAGGCCCAGTCCCTCGGCCACGGCGTGGGCGACGGGAACGCCGCCGCGGGCGACGCCGAAGACGACGGGGTCCGGACCCCCGCGCCACGCCGCGAGATGCCCCGCGAGGATGCACCCGGCCGCGGTGCGATCGGCGAACAACGGCATACGCAGATGTCGTACCCGCTGCGGCGACGGTCGACCCGTGCAGGCGGTCGGCGCGGCTTTCGGGCATGCTGGGCGCTATGAGCGGGCGCGCCCCTGACGACATCTGGGACGACGCCATCGACGAGGGCGAGCGCCGCATGAACCGGACGGCCCCCGCGCTGTGGTCCACGTCCATCATCGGCGGGTCGGACGTGATGATCGGGGTGCTGCTGCTCGCGCTCGTTACCGGGGCGTTCACCGACGTCATCCCCAACGCGTCGGCCCACGTGCTGGGCTCGCTCGTGTTCGGGATCGGCTTCGTGTTCCTGACCATCGGGCGCGGCGAGCTGTTCACCGAGAACTTCCTGCTGCCCGTGGGCGCCGTCCTGGCCCGGCGCAACACGACGACCCGCCTCGTCGTCATGTGGGGGTTGACCCTCGTCGGCAACTTCGTGGCGATCCTCGGCATGGGCCTGATCCTCACCAAGGGCGGGGTCCTGGAGCCGGCCACGCTGAAGGAGGCGGGTGTCCTGGCCGACACGCTCACCGACCGCGACGCGCTGGCCGCCTTCCTGTCGGCGGTCCTCGCCGGCGCGACGATGACCCTCTTCACCTGGCTGGCCGCGGCGGCCGAGAGCGACATCACGCGCGTCCTGCTGTCCCTGATGGTGGGCTTCGCGCTGGTCGCCCCGACGCTCAACCACGCCGTCGTCGGCTTCGGCGAGATCACGTTCGGTCTGCTGGCCGGGTCCGCCCAGGGCGACGTGGGGGACCTGGCGCGGATCGTCGGCCTCGCGATCGTCGGGAACCTCGTCGGCGGCCTGGGGCTGGTCACCGCCAACCGCCTGGTGCAGGTTCGCGGCGAGCCGGACGGCTGACGGGCGTGGCGGGCTGTGCGGCGGCCGCAGGCAACGGCGGCGGATAAGCCGAGCGCGAGGGATACCCGGAGGGGGACTCGAACCCCCATGTCCCTGAGGACAGCCGGGTTTAAGCCAGCCGCGTCTGACCAGTTTCGCCATCCGGGCGCGGCCAGAGCCTAGCCTGCGGCGCCGGCGCGCGCCCGACACAGCCGCACACGTCCGCGTGTCTCCGGGGTGGGAAGGGGCCCGGAACGCATCCCGGCGTCCTCGGTCGCATCCGGGCCCGCGAGCGCCGGATCGCGGGTGAGTGACAGCTCGTGCGCCGCATGCCTGCGTCAGCTGCGGTCCGTGCGCTCGCTGGCACGCACGTCGGTCGGGGCTGACCGCCGACGCCACGCGAGCGTGAGCGGTCGACGGGCGCCGAGAACCGCCGCCGCTGACACCTGGTGCGTCGCATGCCTGCGTCAGGTGTCAGCGGACGGGCCCGGCGGCCCGCGGTGCTCGCCCCGCAGGCCGGGCCCCCGTTAGGATCGACAGGGTGTCGCGCAACCTCACGCAGCTGCTCGTCGCAGGTGAGGGACAGGACCGGCCGACGGTCCTGGACGCGTGCAAGGCGATCGTCGCCCAGCACGGCGAGTTGACCGATGCCGACCTGCGCGACGTCGCCGCGTGCTGCGGGGTCCCCGAGGCCACCGTGCACGGCGTCGTGAGCTTCTACGACGACCTCAAGCACCCGCGGGGACGCCGTCACGTGAGTGTGTGCACCGGCACCGCGTGCTGGGCCGCCGACGGCGGGGCGGCGCTCGGCGCCGTCGCGGGTGCCCTGGGCGTGGCCCCCGGCACCCGTAGCGCGAACGGCGGGCTGTCGCTCGCGCCGACGGTCTGCCTCGGCCTCTGCCACGCCGGTCCGGCCGTCCGCGACGGGACGACCGTCGACGCCGGTCCCGGCGCCGTCGACCGCCTGCTCGCCGGGGCCACGCTGCCGGCCCCCGCGCCGCCCGCGGCGATCGGCGGCGCCCTCTCCGAGCCCGTGCTGCTGGCCGGCGGCACCTACGCCGGCCTGCGCCACGCCCTCGCACGCATGGCCCCGACCGAGCTGCTGGCCGTCGTCAAGGACGCCGAGGTTCGCGGCCGCGGCGGGGCGGGCTTCCCGGCCGGGGACAAGTGGCAGTTCGTCGCCGACGCGGACGAACCCGCCGACGGCGGCGGGAAGGTCATCGTCGTCAACGGCGACGAGGGCGACCCGGGCAGCTACATCGACAAGCACCTCATGGAGCGCAACCCGCAGCTGCTCATCGAGGGGATGGTCCTCGCCGCCCACGCCGTCGGGGCGGCACGCGGCTTCGTCTTCGTGCGCTCGGAGTACCCCGACTCGCTCCCCGCACTGCGGGCCGCCGTGGACGACGCCCGCGCCCAGGGCCTGCTGGGGACGGACATCCTGCGCTCCGGCCTGGACTTCGACGTCGCCGTCCACGAGGGCGCCGGCTCCTACGTCGTGGGGGAGGAGACCGCGCTGCTGGCCTCGCTGCAGGGGCTGCGCGGCGTCGTCTCCGCACGCCCCCCGTTCCCCGCCCAGCGCGGCTGGCACGGACGCCCGACGCTCGTGCACAACGTCGAGACGCTGGCCAACATCCCCTACATCGCCCTCCACGGGGCTGAGGCCTACCGGCAGCTCAGCCCCGGCGCCACCCCGGGCACCAAGCTCGTCTGCCTCAACGAGCGCTTCGCGGCCCCGGGCCTGTTCGAGGTCCCGTTCGGCACGTCGCTGCGCACGATCTGCGAGGACCTCGGCGGCGGCCTGAAGGACGGCCGGACGATCAAGGCGCTGCAGATCGGCGGCCCGCTCGGCGGCATCCTGCCGGCGGACGCGCTCGACACCCCGCTGGACTTCGACGCGTTGGCCCAGCGCGGCTGCATGGTCGGCCACGGCTCGATCCTCGCCTTCGACGACCGCACCGACATGCGCGCCCTCGCGCGCCACCTCATGGCCTTCGGCGCCGACGAGTCGTGCGGCAAGTGCTTCCCCTGCCGCGTCGGCCTGCGCCGCGGCGAAGAGCTGATGGACCGCGACGGCCCGGTCGACCGCGCCCGCCTGGAGGCGCTGCTGGAGACGCTGGAGCTCGGCTCGCTGTGCGCGCACGGCGGCGGTATGCCCGCGCCGATCCGCTCGCTGATCGCCCACTTCCCCGACGAGCTGGGGCTGACGCCATGACCGACGCGACGATCGCCTGCACCGTCACCGTGGACGGCACGACCGTCGACGTGCCCGCCGGGGCCACACTGCTGGACGCTGCCCGCGCAGCGGGGGCCGCCGTCCCCACCCTGTGCTTCGACGACCGCCTCGCGCCGTTCGGGGCCTGCCGCGTGTGCCTCGTCGGGGTAGAGGGCTCGGACAAGCCGGTCGCCTCGTGCACGACGCCGGCCCGCGACGGCGCCGTCGTGGACACCCGCGACCCCACGGCCCGCCGGGTGGCCTCCGCGGTCGTCGAGCTCGTCCTCTCCGAGCTGCCCGACGCCCCCGCCGCGCACACCGAGCTGGCCGCCGTGGCCCGCGACCTCGGTGTCGACCAAAGCGCGCTGCGCTGGACCGGTGAGGTCCACGCCCGCGACGTCGACGACCGCCACCCCTACCTCGTCCTGCAGCACGAGCAGTGCATCTCCTGCGGGCGTTGCGTGCGCGCGTGCGACGAGGTGCAGGGCGCCTTCGCCCTCAGCGCCACCGGCCGCGGCTTTGACAGCAACATCGCAGCGGGCCTGGACGAGGGGTTCGCCGACTCCGCCTGCGTGTCGTGCGGCGCGTGCGCGGACACGTGCCCGACCGACGCGATCACCGAGCACCTGCTGCTGGACCTCGCGGTCTCCGGCGCCACCATCGAAGGGACAGCGACATGAGCACCACCGAGCAGCGCGCACCGTCGGTCGGAGCCCGCTTCGAAGCCACCGTCACGACGACCTGCGGCTACTGCGGCGTGGGCTGCCGCCTGGAGGCCCACGTCAGCGACGGTGCGGTGATCGCCATCAGCCCCGCCGCCGACGGCCCGGCCAACCGCGGGCACACCTGCCTGAAGGGCCGCTTCGCCCACCAGTTCACGCGCTCGCGCGAGCGCCTCACCGTCCCGCTCATCCGCGACGGCGAGCCGGGCAGCTTCCGCGAGGCCACCTGGGAGGAGGCGATCGCCCATGTGACGGGCGAGCTGCAGCGCATCAAGACGGGGCACGGTCCGGACGCCATCGCCGGCCTGGCCTCCTCGCGCGCCACGAACGAGGACTGCTACGTCATGCAGCGCCTGATGCGCGCGGCGATCGGCACGAACAACATCGACAACTGCTCGCGCGTGTGCCACTCGCCCACGTCGCACGCCCTGCGCGCCGCCCTCGGCCTGTCCGGCGCGACCGGGTCCTTCGACGACATCGAGGCCGCCGACGCGATCCTCGTCATCGGGGCCAACCCGACCCAGGGCCACCCGGTCGCCGGCGCGCGCATCAAGCAGGCGGTCCTGCGCGGCTGTGAGCTCATCACCGCCGATCCGCGGCGCATCGAGCTGTCGGACCTGTCGACCGTCCACCTGAGCAACCGGCCGGGGACGAACGCCGCGCTGCTGCAGGGCCTGGCCCACGTCGTCATCCGCGACGACCTCGTCGACCGGGCGTTCGTGAACGCGCGCACCGAGGGCTACGACGAAGTCGCGGCGCTCGCCGCCCAGTACCCGCCGGACGTCGTCGCCGAGATCTGCGGGATCCGCGCCGCCGACATCGAGCGCGCCGCGCGCACCTTCGCGCACGCGGACAACGCGTGCATCGCCTGGGGCCTGGGCGTCACCGAGCACAAGTACGGCTCGGAGACCGTCCGCCTGATCGTCAACCTGGCGCTGCTGACCGGCAACCTCGGCCGCCCCGGCGCCGCGCTGCTGCCGCTGCGCGGCCAGAACAACGTGCAGGGCTCCTCGGACATGGGCGCGCTGCCGGACACCTACACCGCCTACCGCTCGGTGGACGACGAGGACGTCGCCTGGTCCTTCGAGGCGGCCTGGGGCGTCCCGCTGTCCCGGGCGAAGGGGATGACGATCCCGCAGATGTTCGACGCCGCTGTGGCGCGCGACCTGAAGGCGATGTTCATCTTCGGGGAGGACGTCGCCCAGACGGACCCGGACACCGCGCACGTCGTCCACGCGCTGGAGTCCCTGGAGCTGCTCGTCTGCCAGGACATCTTCATGACCGAGACGACGAAGCTCGCGCACGTCATCCTGCCGGCGTCCGCGTTCCTGGAGAAGGAGGGCACGTTCACCAACGCCGAGCGTCGCATCCAGCTCGTGCGTCCGGCCATCGACCCGCCCGGTCAGGCGCGCACCGACTTCGCCATCCTCACCACGCTCTCGGCCGCCCTCGGCCACGACATGGGCTTCGCGGACCCGTCGGAGGTCATGGACGAGATCGCCCGCCTGACCCCCGACTTCGCCGGCGTGAGCTTCGAGCGTCTCGGCCGCGGCGGCCTGCAGTGGCCGGTCGCCGCCGACGGCACCGACGCGCCCATCCTCTACGCGGACACCTTCCTCGTCGGCGACGGCCGCGCCCGCCTGGCCGCGCTGCCCTACAAGCCGCCGGGCGACGAGGCCGACGGCGAGTACCCGCTGATCCTCGTCACCGGCCGGCGCCTGGAGCACTACAACGCGGGGACGATGACCCGCCGCACCGGCAACCTCCAGCTGCTGGGCTCCGAGACGCTGGAGATGCACCCCGACGACGCCGCCGCCCGCGTCCTGGCCGACGGGGACCTCGTCACCGTGCGCAGCCGACGCGGCCAGATCGAGCTCGCCGTCGACGTGACCGACCGCATCGAGCGCGGGCACGTGTTCTGCGCCTTCCACTTCCCCGAGGTGCGCACGAACCTGCTCGTCGGCGACTCCGCGGACGTCAACACGTCCTGCCCGGAGTACAAGGTCATCGCCGTCAGCGTGCGCGGCACGCACGACGAGCCGGGGATCGGCACCGCGATCACCGCGGGCGCGCGGTCGCCCTCGGGGGCGGTGCCTACTGGCTCGTGGTGACCTTCCAGTCGCCGTCGACCTTCTTGAGCGTCACCGACGAGGCCCCGGTCTTGTCGGTGATCTTGACGGTCGCGGTGTCACCGTCGACGCTCACGTCGTCGACCTTCGTGCTCGCGTCCCGCGGCGCGCTCTTGGCGGCCTTGACGCAGCCGGCCTTGCCGCCGAGCTGCTTGAGGGCGGCGTCGTCGAGGTGGTCGCAGACGGAGGCCGGGTCGCTGTTGACGTCCTTGATGATCTTGGTGACCTTGTCCTCATCGCTGGAGCCGCCGCAGGCGGCCAGGGTAACGGCGGGGACGGCGAGCAGGTACAGCAGACGGCGCGGGGCGGGCATGGGGCTCCAGTCGGCGAAAGGGGGACGGACGGCCGCAACCTATCCACAGGACGCGGCGTCGTGCAGGGTGGCCCCTTCAGCCGGCGCCTCGTCAGCCCGCGAGCCAGATTGCCCCGTCGCGCAGCTCCACGGCGAACGTCTTCAGGTTGCGGGCGCCGAGCGTGCCCTTGACCGCGCCGGCGATCGGCTTGAACGCGCCCTGGGGGCCACGGGTCATCGCCCCGGTGCGCACGTCGTAGCGCGCCGCGTGCCAGGGACACTCCAGGCAGCCGTCATCGGCGACCGTGCCTTCACCGAGCGACGCGAGCAGGTGCCGGCAGCGGTTGGACACTGCGAACGGCGTGCCGTCGCTGAGGCCGACGGCGAGCTTGCCGTGGTCGGTCTCCACGACCGTGACCTGGGAGTCCCCGAGGTCGTCGACGGCGACGAGGCGGGTGGGCGAACTGGTGGTGGGCATGTGGCCTTCCGGTGGGGTGTGGTCCTGAGCCTATGCCCCCGCCCGTCGGCTGCCAAGCCTCTCGCGCGGGTCGGCGTGGCGGGCGACGGCCTACGGCATCGTCGTCAGCGCGGAGCGGTCGATCTCGTCGACCGAGGCCAGCCCGCTGAGCGCCAGGGTCAGGTCCAGCTCGGCCAGCAGGCACTGCAGCACGAGCTTGGCGCCCTGCTCACCCCCGACCGCCAGGCCCCACATGACCGGGCGCCCGATGCCGACGGCGCGGGCCCCCAGGGCCAGCGCCTTGAACACGTCGGCGCCGCAGCGCACCCCGGAGTCGAACAGCACCTCAAGGTCGTCGCCGACCGCGTCCACGACCCCGGGCAGGGCGTCGAGGGCGCCGATCGCCCCGTCGACCTGGCGCCCGCCGTGGTTGGAGACCATGATCCCGTCCACGCCGCGGGCGACCGCCTCACGCGCGTCGTCGGCGTGCAGCACGCCCTTCAGGACGATCGGCAGCGTTGTGCACTCGCGCAGGAACGACAGGTCCTCCCACGTCACCGACGGGTTGGAGAAGACACCGACGAACTGCCCGACGGCGGCCATCGGATCCTCCTCCGGGGGCTTCTCGAGGGTCGACCGGAACACGGGGTCCGCGAGGTAGTTGGCGATCCCGATCGACTTCAGGAACGGGAGGTAGGCCTGCTGCAGGTCGCGCGGGCGCCAGCCCAGCAGCCACGTGTCGAGGGTGACGACAATCGCCGTGTAGCCGGCCGCCTGGGCCCGCTCCACGAGCGACCGGGCCAGCTCGCGGCCGCGCGGCCAGTACAGCTGGTACCAGCGGGGCGCGTCGCCGCCGGCCTCGGCGATCGCCTCCAGCGTGAACGACGAGGCGGTCGACGCGATGAGCGGGACGTCCACCGCGGCCGCCGCCCGGGCGACCGCGAGCTCGCCTTCGTCGTGGAGGATCGACTGCACGCCGACAGGGGACACGAGCAGCGGCGCGGGCATCGCCGTGCCCAGCACGGTGCGCTCCAGCGTGCGGGACTCCACGTCGCGCAGCATCCGGGGGACGATCCGCCGGCGGCGGAACGCGTCGAGGTTCGCGCGCATGGTGTCCTCGGTGCCCGCGCCCCCGTTCAGGTAGCCGCGCGGGCCGGGGGCCAGGCGGGCGGTCGCCTCGGCCTCCAGCGCGTCCCACGCCATCGGGTGCTGCGGGCGCTGGTCGTTCATCGCGCCCTCGAGGTAGATCGAGTACTGGAAGTTCGCGAACGGGGTGGACATCGGTGCAGCATCCCACGCCCGGCTTCGACGCCGATGTCTACGATCGCCGTATGAGCGTCGTCAAGATCAACGCGATCACCGTCCCCCGTGAGCGCTTCGCCGACTTCGAGCGGCGCTTCGCCACGCGCGCGGGCAAGGTGTCGGATGCCAAGGGCTTCGAGGCCTTCGAGCTGCTGCGGCCCAACGACGAGCGCGAGGTGTGCCTGGTCATCACCCACTGGGCGACCGAGGAGGACTTCCGGGCGTGGGTCGCCAGCCCCGACTTCGCCGCCGGGCACGCCCAGCACCGCGAGGAGGGCCCCGTCGGGACGGCGAGCGAGATCTGGTCCTTCGACGTGCTCGAGCGCGAGTAGCGCCCGTCGTACGCCGTGGACTACGCGGCGGCCGCAGGGGCTCGCGGGACGGCGACGCGGCCGGCGACGTCCCCGCGCGCCAGCGCCTGGCGGCGCGCCCGCACGTAGTAGGGACCGACCTCGCGCAGGGGGCCGCGGACGACGGGGCCCGCCGCCCGCGACAGGCGGGTCAGCGCCCGGAACGCCCGTGCGTCGCGGGCGGTGAAGGGGACGTCGAGTCGGTCGCGCAGCTTCGGCGGCAGCAGCCCGGCCGTCACCAGGCGCAGCTGGGCCGACCGGGGCCGGCGCAGGACGCTCCAGGCCGCGGGCGGCAGGCCCGGGACGGCCGGCGGCACCTCGGCCCGAAGCGCCCGCATGAGGGTGGGGATCGCCGGCGTCCAGCGCAGCTCGTCGCGGATGACGCCGTCGGCGTAGGCGGCGAAGTCCGGCCAGCGCCCGGGCAGGTCGCGCGGGCGCACGCCGACGAGGCGACCGACGTCGAGCCACTGGTCCCAGAACGCCTGCTTGGCGGCGGGGGACATCGGGCCGACGAGCTGCTCGTGCCCGGTCACCACTGCGAGGGCGAGGGTCGCGTGGACCCAGGCGAAGGCGTCGGGCTCCATCGCGTGGTAGGCGACGCCGTCGTCGCGGACGCCGCGGATGGTGCGGTGCATCTCCCGCACGCGGCGGCCGATGGACCCGGCGAGGTCCGGCCCGCCGGAGACCGTGCCGTGGACGTAGTCCAGGGTGCGCAGGAGGCGGCCCCATGGGTCGGTGGCAAAGCCCGAGTACTCGTGCACCCCCGCGCCGACGGTCGGGTGGGCGACCTGCAGCACCAGCGCGTAGCCGGCGGTCGACAGCGTGCGCACGTCGTTGAAGGCCACGGCCACCGGCGAGCCGGGACGCGGGGCGAGGGCGGCGTATTCGTCGGGCGGGGGCAGCACGGAGGCCATCGGGCGATCATCGCGCGTGGGCGCCGCGCGGGGCAAGGGCGGCGGACGGTCGTTGGCGTGCGGAGCGTGCGCTCCGCTAGCGTCACCGCGCATGCCTCCCACCGAGAAGCCCCAGGTCGACGTCCCCGCCGGCCAAGACCCCTCCTACCAGCTCGAGCTCGACGACCTCGTCGTCGGCGACGGGGACGAGGCGACCTCCGGGACCACCGTGGAGGTGCACTACGTCGGCGTCTCGTGGAAGACGGGCAAGCAGTTCGACGCCTCCTGGGACCGCGGCGACACGTTCAAGTTCGGCCTGGGCAAGGGCCAGGTCATCTCGGGCTGGGACCAGGGCGTGGCCGGGATGAAGGTCGGCGGCCGCCGGCGCATCACGATCCCCCCGATGCTCGCCTACGGCAAGCGCGGTGCTGGCGGGGTCATCGGGCCCGACGAGACGCTCGTGTTCGTCGTGGATCTCATCGGGGTGCGCTGACGCGGCACACGGTCACCGGTCGCCGTAGCGGCGCAGGGTACCTCCCGCGGGGTCCGTGTCAGGCGATCGCCGCGCGGGTAGAAGCTCGACATGAAACCTCTGTTGCTCGCCCTTCGCCTCCTCGTCGGTGGCCTGTTCGTCGGCCATGGCGCCCAGAAGCTCTTCGGCGCCTTCGGCGGCCATGGCATCGACGGGACCGGCAAGTTCTTTGACTCGCTCGGCATCAAACCCGGCCGCGAGGCGGCGATCGCGGCCGGTGCGGCCGAGCTCGGCGGCGGTGCGCTCCTGGCCACGGGAATCGCCAAGCCCGTCGCCGGCGCCGCGCTGACCGGGACGATGGTCCAGGCCATCCGCACCGTCCACGCGCCAAAGGGTCCGTGGGCGACCGACGGCGGCTGGGAGTACAACGCCGTGCTCATCGCAGCCATCGCGGCGATCCTCGAGGAGGACGCCGGGCTGCTGTGGACGCTCGGCGCGCTGGCCGCGGGCGCCGTCGGACCGGATCTCACGCTGCAGGCCCTGCGCAGCGGCGGGATCGGCGACACGGGCGCGTCGCCCGCGGGTCCCGCCGGCTGATCCGGCCGGTCCGGGGGCGCCCGAAGGCCCGCCGGCGCCCCCGGACGCCGGGCGCGTGGCCGACGCGCCCCTGAGCGTCGACGCGCACACAAGCCGACGCGCTGCGGTTGTGACCGGCAGCCATACCGACGGCCTTGCACCGCGCCACCCTGCGGAACTAGGGTCATTCGAGATCGGATGACCACCGGTCACATCTTTGTCGGTCGCCGTCGTCGTGGCGGCGGCCGATTCCTCGGGGAGAGGTATGTCGACGCAGTCCAGCAGCACCTCAGCACGCACCAGCTTCAGCACCCTGCCCGACGAGCGCGCCCGGGCGCATCCGGACGCCCCGTGCGTCGCCGACGACGACGTCCAGCTCGACAACGCCGCCTTCCTGCAGCGCGTCCAGCGCGCCGCCGCCGTGCTTGCCGACCGTGGCGTCGGCCCAGGCGACGTCGTGGCCATCGTCCTGCCCAACCGCGCTGAGCTGGTCGTCTCCCTGTTCGCCACCTGGCGCCTGGGCGCCGCGGCCACCCCCGTCAACCCGGTGCTCACCCGCACCGAGATGCAGTTCCAGATCGACGATGCCGCCAGCAAGGTGGTCGTCGGGACCGTCGAGCTGCAGCTCGACGGTGAGGTCCTGGACGTCGGCGCCCTGAACGCCGAGGGCTCAGAGCCCGGCCCGGACCCCGCGGACGTCGCGGCCACCGACCTCGCGCTGCTCATCTACACGAGCGGGACCACGGGCAAGCCCAAGGGCGTGATGCTCGACCACGCCAACCTGCTGTCCATGTGCGAGAGCGCCCGCGACGCGCTGCACATCTCCAGCGACGACCACAGCCTCCTGATCCTGCCGCTCTTCCACGCGAACGGCATCGTCGCGGGGACGATGACCCCGCTGCTGGCCGGCGGGCAGGTGACGATCGCCGCGAAGTTCAGCCCCAAGACGTTCTTCTCGCTCGTCTCCGCCGCCCGGCCGACGTACTTCTCCGCGGTCCCCGCCATCTACGCGATGCTCTCCGCGCTGCCCGAAAACGCCGACGTGGACACCTCGTCGCTGCGCCTGGTGGTCTGCGGCGCCGCCCCGATGCCCGCCGAGCTCATCCAGCGCGTCGAGGAGCGCTTCGGCGTCGTGCTCGTCGAGGGCTACGGCCTGTCGGAGGGCACCTGCGCGTCGACGATCAACCCGGTCGACGGGGTGCGCAAGCCCGGCACGGTCGGCCCGGCGATGCCCGGCCAGGAGGTGGCGATCCTCGGCGAGGACAGCACGCACCTGCCCCAGGGCGAGCGCGGCGAGGTGATCCTGCGCGGGCCGAACATCATGCGCGGCTACCTCAACCGGCCCGAGGAGACCGCCAGGACGCTCGTCGACGGCTGGCTGCACACCGGAGACGTCGGCTACCTGGACGAGGACGGCTACCTCGTGCTCGTGGACCGCATCAAGGACATGATCATCCGCGGCGGCGAGAACATCTACCCCAAGGAGATTGAGTCCACCCTCTACACCCACGACGGGGTGCTGGAGGCCGCCGTCATCGGGCGCGCCGACGACGTCCTCGGGGAGGTCGTCGTCGCCTACGTCGCCCTGCGCCCGGAGGCCGACGCGACCGTCGAGGACCTGCACGCCCTGTGCCTCGAGCACCTGGCCAAGTACAAGCAGCCCGTGCTCATCGAGCTCATGGACGAGCTGCCCAAGAACCCCGTCGGCAAGATCGACAAGCCCACGTTGCGCAAGCACAGCTCAAACTCTGAGGCGACCACGGCTTAGCGCCGCCGCCACGATCCATCACCACAGGAGAGACATGGGATTCATCAACCCCGCACCCCCGCCGTTCGACGTGCAGGAGTGGAAGCAGAAGCCCCACCTGGAGCGCGTCAAGCCGCTCGTCCAAGACTGGGCGATCAACGGCTTCGGCACCCCTTACGCCATCTACGTCCTCTATCTCGCCAAGCTCGCCCTGTTCTCGTGGGGCGCGTTCGCGGTCATCGGCGCGTCGACGCCGGGCCTGGACGGCCCGTTCATCGACTGGTTCAGCCAGGCGATCGTGTGGCAGAAGGTCGTCGTCTGGATGATCCTGTGGGAGATCATCGGCCTCGGGTCCAGCTCGATGCCGTTGAGCTTCCGCTTCCTGCCGCCCGTCGGCAGCGTGTTCGCCTGGCTGCGGCCGGGCACGATCCGCCTGCCGCCGTGGCCCGACCATGTACCCCTGACCAAGGGCAACACCCGCACGATCTTCGACGTCGCCCTGTACGCCGGCGTGCTGGTCACCGGGTTCTTCCTGCTGTTCTCCGACGGGCAGGACCGCACGGGCACCGCGGCGGCCATCAGCGGCTCGGACGCCGGGCGCCTGAACGTCACGGGCATCGCGGTCATGGTCGCGCTGCTCGTCGCGCTCGGCCTGCGCGACAAGGTCTCCTACCTGTCCTCGCGCCCGGAGATCTACGGCCTGCTGCTGCTCGTCTTCCTGTTTCCGATGGACCAGATGATCATCGCCTCGCAGTTCGTCCTCTTCGGGATCTGGATGGGGGCGGCGTCCTCCAAGCTGAACTGGCACTTCGGCAACGTCGTGGCGGTCATGGTCTCCAACACGCCGTGGAACCGCTCGCGGTCGATCAAGAAGCGCCTGTACGTCAACTATCCGGACGACCTGCGGGCCTCGCGGGAGGCGACGATGTTCGCCCACCTCGGGACGGTCATCGAGTACTCGCTGCCGCTGCTGCTCATCTTCTCGCAGGGCGGCACGGTCGGGAAGATCGCCGTCGTCGGCATGCTCATCTTCCACGTGCACATCACCTCGACGTTCCCGCTCGCGGTGCCGCTGGAGTGGAACCTGTTCATGATCTTCGGGGTCCTGTTCCTGTTCAACCACTACGGCGGTGTGCCACTGTCGTCGCTGGACAACCCGCTGCTGATCCTGCTGTTGCTCGTCAGCCTGCTCGCCGTGCCCGTGTACGGCAACATGCGCCCGGACCGGATCTCGTTCCTGCCGGCCATGCGCTACTACGCCGGCAATTGGGCGACCAGCCAGTGGCTGTTCCGCAAGGACTCGGACATCGAGGCGCGCCTCGACAAGGAGATCAAGAAGTCCTCGCCGCTCGTCAAGCGCCAGCTGTCGATCCTCTACGACGAGGACACCGCCGAGGTGCTGCTGACCAAGGCGCTGGCCTTCCGGGCCATGCACAACCACGGCCGGGCGCTGAACGGGCTGATCTTCCGGGCCGTCGACGAGCTGGAGGACTACACGGTCCGCGAGGGCGAGTTCCTCGTCGGCGCGATCATCGGCTGGAACTTCGGGGACGGCCACTTCCACGGCAAGCAGCTGCTGGACGCCGTGCAGGAGCGCATGAACCTGGAGCCGGGTGACCTGCGGATCGTCACGCTGGAGTCCCAGCCGGCGCACATCCAGGCCCAGAAGTACAAGATCTACGACGCGGCCACCGGCCTCATCGAGGAGGGGTCGGTCAACGTCAAGGACATGCGCGAGCGCCAGCCGTGGCTGGACGGGAACGTCGCCGGAGCCTTCCCCGTCGAGGTGCACGGCGGCCCTCAGCCGTCCGACAAGGACACCGGCTCCGGCTCACGCGAGGACCTCACGGTTGCCTAGCCGCCGCGCCCGGGTGTTTCACGGCGTCCGGGCGTGAGCGACGCCGTCGTCGTCGGCGCAGGCCCCAACGGGCTGGCCTGCGCCGTCGCCCTGGCCCGAGCGGGCCTCGGCGTCACCGTCCTGGAGGCGCAGGACACCATCGGCGGCGGCACGCGGACGAGCGAGCTGACGCTCCCGGGGCTGCTGCACGACGACTGCTCGGCGGTGCATCCGATGGCCGTCGGCTCGCCGTTCCTGCAGTCGCTGGACCTGCACGAGCATGGCCTTCAGTGGTGCTGGCCGGACGTCGACCTCGCCCACCCGCTGGACGACGGCACCGCCGGCGTCATGCTGCGGTCGATCGACGCCACTGCCGCCGGGCTGGGCGGCCGGGAGGGGCGGACGTGGAAGGCGCTGTTCGGCCCGTCCGCTGCGGCCTTCGACGCGCTCAACGAGGACCTGACGCAGCCGGTGCTGCATGTCCCGGCCCACCCGTTTCTGCTGGCCCGCTTCGGCGCTCCGACGGTCGTGCCCGCGGCGCTGCTGGCCAAGGTGTTCCGGACGCCGCAAGGCCAAGCGCTGTTCGGCGGCATCGCCTCGCACGCGCTCAGCCCGCTGACGTGGCCGCTGAGCTCGGCCATCGGGTCGGCGCTGACCGTCGCCGGCCACCGCCACGGCTGGGCGGTCGCGCGCGGCGGGTCGCGGTCGATCACCGACGCGCTGGCCTCGGTGCTGCGCGCCCACGGCGGCACCGTCCAGACCGGGGTGCGGGTGTCGTCGCTGGCTGACCTGCCGCCCGCCGACGTCGTCGCCTTCGACCTCGCGCCGCGCGCGGTGGCCGACATCGTCGGCTCGCGGCTGCCGGCGCGGGTGGCTCGGGCCTACCGCCGCTACCGGCACGGCCCCGGCGCGTTCAAGGTCGACCTCGCCGTGGAGGGCGGGGTGCCGTGGACGAACCCCACCTGCCGCATGGCGGGGACGGTGCACGCGATGGGTCCGCTGGCCGAGCAGGTCGCCGCCGAGCGGGACATCAACCGCGGGCGGATGCCGTCGCGTCCCTGCGTGCTCGTCGCCCAGCAGTATCTGGCCGATCCGACGCGCTCGAACGGGGACGTGCACCCGGTGTGGGCCTACGCGCACGTACCCAGCGGCTACCCGGGCGACGCCACCGAGGCGGTGCTCGGCCAGATCGAGCGCTTCGCCCCCGGCGTGCGCGAGCGGATCGTGGCCACCGCCACCCGGTCGACCGCCGACCTGCAGACCTACAACGCCAACTACCTGGGCGGGGACATCATCACCGGGGCCAACACGCCGTGGCAGATCGCCGTGCGCCCCCGCCTGGCCGCCGACCCGTACAGCATCGGCGTGCCGGGGATGGTGATCTGCTCGGCCGCCACGCCGCCCGGCGCCGGGGTGCACGGCATGAACGGCTACAACGCCGCGCAGTCGGCGCTGAAGCAGCTCGCGGCGCGCTGACGCTGAGGTCCGGCCGGGCCGGGTCCGGTCGGCCCCGCCGTCGAACGCTGATCGTGCCCGCCCCTGGAGGGGCAGGACGAGCGTTCGGTGTCCGGTAGGCCACCGCGCGTGGTCGAACACTCATCGGTGACAAGGTGCTCCACGGCCGGTCGATGCCCTCTGACTCGCCTCCCGCGCCGGTCTGCTGGACTGCGTTCATGACCTGGCCCGCGCCCGACCACGACCCGACCGGCCCACTGGCGGGTGTCCGCATCCTGGACCTCAGCCGGATCCTCGCCGGGCCGTTCAGCACGCAGGTCATGGCCGACCTCGGGGCCGACGTCATCAAAGTCGAACGACCCGGGACCGGCGACGAGACGCGCCGCTGGGGGCCGCCGTACGCGCCGTCCGGCGACGCCGCCTACTTCTACGTGTGCAACCGCGGCCGGCGGTCGGTGGCCCTGAACCTGGGCGACGCCGCCGACCGGGACGTGGCGCTGGCGCTCGTCGAGGACGCCGACGTGCTCGTGGAGAACTTTCTGCCCGGGACGCTGGACCGGTTCGGCCTCGGCGACGAGGTCCTGCAGGCCCGCAACCCGCGCCTGGTCCACGGCGTCATCAGCGGGTACGGACAGGACGGCAGCCGCGCGGCCTGGCCGGCGCTGGACTTCGTCGTACAGGCTCACGCGGGGATCCTGTCGGTCACCGGCTCGGACTCCGGGGTCCCGGTCAAGGCCGGTGTGCCGATCGCCGACCTCGCCGCCGGGCTCTACGCCACGATCGGCGTGCTCGCCGCACTGCGCCAGGTCCAGGCCACGGGCCTCGGCGAGCGGGTGGAGGTCGCGCTGGCCGAGGCGTGTGGGTCGCTACTGTCAAATCAGGCGATGAACCACCTGATCGGTGGCGCCGAGCCCTGCCCGATGGGCAACCGGCACCCGAGCATCGCGCCGTACCAGACGCTGCGGGCCCGGGATCGGACGCTCGCCCTGGCCGCCACCAGCGATGTGCAGTTCCAGCGCCTGTGCGTGGTCGTCGGCCTGCCGGAGCTGACCGACGAGGCGCGCTTCGCCGACAACGACGCGCGGGTCGCGCACCGCGACGAGCTCGAACGCGCGCTGGAGGCGGCCCTGACGGAGCGTCCGGCGGCCGACTGGGTACGCGAGCTCAACGAGGCCGGTGTGGCTGCCGCTCTTGTCAACACGGTCGGTGAGATGCTCATCGACCCCGACACGGCCGGCGGACTCGTCGCCGAGCTGTCCGACGGCACGCCGCAGCTGCGCACCCCGATCCGGCTCGGCGGGGCGCCCCTGCCGCTGTCCGGTCCCCCGCCCGCCCTCGGCGAGCACGACGCCGTGATCCGCGCGGCCGTCAGGAGCTCATCCTGACGACCGCGGTTCCTTGCGGCGTCCCGCGTCCCCGCCGCACGGATCGACCGGCCCGAGCCGGTGGCGGCCCGGGCGCGGTGTCAGCCCTCGTCCGGCCACCGCCCGTGCTCGTCGAAGTACGCGCGTGCCGCCGCCTCGTCGTCGCGGTCTCGGTCCCCGCTGATCCCCACGCGCAGCAGGACGTTCATCAGCCAGATCGACAGGCCCGCCCCGACGATCGCCGCGCCGCCCTCGAGGCTGTCCTCCGTGAAGCCGTTGGCCGCCGCCAGGCCGACCCCGGTCGCCACGACGATGGCCGGCAGCCACCAGCGCAGGAAGCGAATCAGTGGGGAGGTGGGAAGCGGGTTCTTGCGCGATTCGCTCACCCGACCAGTGTGGCGCGTGCCGCCGCCGGGGCCGAGCCGTCAGTTGACTCGGGTAGCGCGACCGGAACGACGGTTCACGTTGCGATGTGGCTGCGGGCGGGGCTGAGCCGTCAGTTGACTCGGGTAGGCCGAGCGGAATGACGGTTCACCTTACGCCCGGCGGTCGAGGCGGCCACGGGTGCGCCTGGCCGTGCGGTGGTTGCGCGTCGGCCCGCGAGCCGGAAGGGTAGGGCGCATGCGCATCGGGATCCTCACCGGCGGCGGCGACTGCCCCGGGCTGAACGCCGTCATCCGCGCCGTCGTGCGCAGCGCCCACGTGCACGGCGACGAGATCGTCGGCTTCCGCGACGGCTGGGGCGGCGTCCTGGACGGCAACGTCATCGAGCTGCCGATCGACGCGGTGGCGGGGATCCTGCCGCGCGGCGGCACGATCCTCGGCACCTCGCGGCGCAGCGCCCTGGAGCAGCCCGAGCTCGTCGCCCAGCGCGTCGCCGAGCAGCGGTTGGACGGGCTGATCGCCGTCGGCGGCAACGGCACGCTCTACGCGGCCGACGAGCTGGCGTCGGTCGTGCCGATCGTCGGCGTCCCCAAGACGATCGACAACGACCTTTCGGGCACCGACCGCACGATCGGCTTCGACACTGCCGTGCACATCGCGGCGGAGGCGATCGACCGCCTGCACACGACGGCCGAGAGCCACTACCGCAACCTCGTCGTCGAGGTCATGGGCCGCAACGCCGGGTGGATCGCCCTGCACGCCGGGCTGGCCGGCGGCGCCGACGTCATCCTCGTGCCGGAGCGCCCGTTCGACCTGGACGAGGTCGCCGAACGCGTCCTCGCCCGCCGCGCCCGCGGGCGGGGCTTCTCGATCGTCGTGGTGGCCGAGGGCGCCGCCCCGAAGGACGGGGCGATCGTCACGCGCGGCGCGGACGACCCGCTGGGCCGGCCGCGCCTGGGCGGCATCGGGCACTGGCTGGAGGCCCAGCTCGAGGAGCGCACCGGCGCCGAGACGCGGGCCGTCGTCCTCGGGCACGTCCAGCGGGGCGGCACCCCGACGGCAAGCGACCGCGTGCTGGCCAGCCGCCTGGGCCAGCACGCCCACCTCGCCGCCCGCGACGGAGACTTCCGGACGATGGTGGCGCTGCGCGGCGCGTCGATCGCGCTGGCCCCCCTCGCGGACGCCACCGCCCGCCTGAACACGATCCCCGAGGCCGAGCTGGACCTCGCGGAGGCGTTCCTCGGCTAAAGCGACGGCGAGCGTCGGCGCGGCGCGCACGCGTCCGGGGTCGCCGCTCGGCCCGCCGCTGGCCGTGGCCCCAGCCGTCGCGCGCTGAGCGCGGCGTCAGGACCCCCGCGCCCGCGGCGACCTGCCGGTCGTGTACGACTGTGACCCCCCGATGCTGCACGTCCACCGCGCCGACCGCGCCGACACCCTCGCGCACACCCTCGGCGACCTGCTGGCCGTTGCCCCCGACGACCCCTTCGCCGGTGACCTCGTCGCCGTCCCCACCCGTGGGGTCGAGCGCTGGCTGACCCAGACCCTCGCCGTGCGCCTGGGCGCCGGCGGGCCGGAGCGCGGCGACGGCGTCCTGGCCAACGTCGCCTTCCCGACCCCCCGCCAGGTCGTCGACGGCGCGACCGCCGCCGCCTGCGGCCTGGACCCCGACGCCGACCCGTGGACGCGCGAGCGGACCCTGTGGCCGCTGCTGGCGCTCGTGGACGCCCACCTCGCGGAGCCGTGGCTCGCCGTCCTGGCCGACCACCTGCGCGACAGCGCCGGTGGCGCGGGCACGGACGGGCCGCCCCGGCGGCTGGCCGCGGTGCGGCGCCTGGCCCAGCTCCTGGACCGCTACGTCCAGCACCGCCCGGCGATGCTCGCGCGCTGGTCGGCCGGGGAGGACGTCGACGCCTCCGGCGGGCCGCTGGCCTCGCACGCGACCTGGCAGGCGCAGCTGTGGCGCCGGCTGCGTGAGCAGATCGACGGGCCCGACCCGGTGGCGCGCCTGGCCGACGCGAGCGTGCGCCTGGCCGTCGACCCGGGCGCCGTGGACCTTCCCGACCGGT
Organism: Solirubrobacterales bacterium; assembly: GCA_038234375.1. Classification (GTDB taxonomy): domain Bacteria; phylum Actinomycetota; class Thermoleophilia; order Solirubrobacterales; family Solirubrobacteraceae; genus Paraconexibacter. Next base: position 38,070 of record JBBSUL010000003.1, read on the forward strand.
TGGCCGTGTTCGGCCTGACCCGGCTGCCCGGCTCGCAGCTGCAGATCCTCCGCGCCCTCGCCGCCCACCGCGACGTGCACCTCTTCGTCCTGCACCCGTCGGGGGTGCTGTGGGACCTGGTCGGCGGGGAGCTGGCCCGCGCCGGCGGGCCGGTCGTCCGCCGCGCGGATGACCCGACCGCGGCGCTGGGCGCCAACCGCCTGCTGCGCTCCTGGGGCCGGGACGCCCGTGAGCTGCAGCTCACCCTCGGCGGGGCGGGCGGCGACGCATCCTTCTGCGCGTCGTCCTCGGGTCCGGGCGGGCTGCTCGCCCACCTGCAGGCGGACGTCCGCGCCGACCGCGACGCGCCCGGCCCGCCCCGTGCGGGCACCGCCGACGCGCGGCCGGTCCTGGCGGCCGACGACGACAGCCTCCAGGTGCACGCGTGCCACGGACGCGCCCGGCAGGTCGAGGTCCTGCGGGACGCGATCCTCCACGCGCTGCACGACGACCGGACCCTCGAGGCCCGCGACATCATCGTCATGTGCCCCGACATCGAGGCATTCGCGCCGCTCATCCACGCCACCTTCGGGGTTGCGGACGCGCCCCCCGCTGACGAGCCCTCCACCGACCTCTTCGGTGTCCCCGAGGACACCCGGACCGGCGGCGGCGACCCGCCCCCGGCGGACCTGCGCGTGCGCCTGGCCGACCGTGCCCTGCGCCAGACGAACCCCACCCTCGGCGTCGTGGGCCACCTGCTGGCGCTCGCTGACCAGCGCCTGACCGCCTCGCAGCTGCTGGACTTCGCCGACCGCCCCCCGGTCCGCCGGCGCTTCGGCCTGGACGACGACGCGCTCGTGCGCCTCGGCGACTGGGTCGCCGACGCCGGGATCCGCTGGGGCCTGGACGCCGCCCACCGCGCGCCCTACAAGCTCGCCGGCGTGGCCGCGAACACGTGGCGGGCGGGCGTGGATCGGGTGCTTCTCGGGGTCACGATGACCGAGTCGGGCCAGCGCCTGGTCGGCGACGTCCTGCCGCTGGACGACGTCGACAGCGGCGCCATCGATCTGGCCGGGCGCTTCGCCGAGCTCGTGGACCGCGTCCACACCACGGTGGACCGCTTCGCGCAGGCGCGGACGATCGTCGGCTGGGCTCAGGAGCTGGCCCGCGCCACCGACCTGCTGACCGCGACCGCGTCGCGCGACGCCTGGCAGCGCGACGCGCTGGACCGCCTGCTCGCCGGGCTCGTCGACGACGCCACCGTCACCGCCGCCCGGCCGGCGGCCGGTCCGGCCCCGCCGGAGGTGACGCTCTCGCTCGCCGAGGTGCGCGACCTGCTGGACGAGCACCTGCAGGGGCGGCCCACCCGGGCGAACTTCCGCACGGGCCACCTGACGTTCTGCACGCTGTCGCCGATGCGCTCGGTCCCCCACCGGGTGGTCTGCCTGCTCGGCCTGGACGACACGGTGTTCCCGCGACAGGCCCCGCGCGACGGCGACGACCTCATCGTCGCCGACGCCCACGTCGGCGACCACGACGGGCGCAGCGAGGACCGTCAGCTGCTGCTGGACGCGCTGATGGCCGCGCAGGACCGGCTGATCGTGGTCTACAGCGGCAACGACGAGCGCACCGGCGCCGTCCGTCCGCCGGCCGTCCCTGTCGGCGAGCTGCTCGACGTCGTCGACCGTACCGTCCACCACGGCCAGGACCCCGGCGCGGCGGCACGCGACGCGGTCGTCGTCCGCCATGCGCTGCAGCCCTTCGACCCGCGCAACTTCACCCCGGGCGCACTGGCCGCGGCCGGCCCGTTCGGCTTCGACCACGTCGCCCTGCGCGGCGCCCGCGCGCTGAGCGCCGAGCGCACGCCACGCCCGCCGTTCCTCGCGCAGCCGCTGCCGCCGGTCACCGACCGGATCGTCGACCTCGAGGACGTCGTGCGCTTCGTCTCGCACCCCGCGCGCGCGTTCCTGCGCCAGCGCCTCGGGGTCGGCGCCGGCGACCTGACCGATGAGCTGCCCGACGGGCTGCCGCTCGCGCTGGACCCGCTGGAGCAGTGGGCGGTCGGCGACCGCATGCTCGCCGCGCGCCTGGCCGGACACAGGCTCCAGGACACGGTCGCCGCCGAGCGGGCCCGCGGGGCGCTGCCGCCCGGGAGCCTCGCCGAGGGAGCGGTCCATGACGTCGGCGAGCGGGTGCAGCGGATCGCCGCGGCGGCGGCCGCGGAACTGCACCGGACCGCCGGCCTGGACTCGGTCGACGTTCACTTCACGCTGGACGACGGGCGCACCCTCAGCGGCACGGTGGCCGGCGTCGACGCCGACCGCGACCGCCTGCAGGTCGTGGGCTACTCGCGCGTCGGGCCCAAGCACCGACTCGCCGCCTGGGTGCGCCTCCTGGCGCTCACCGCGGCGGCGCCCGAGCGGCCCTGGGAGGCGGTCACGATCGGGCGCGCCCGGGCCGGCAGCCCCAAGCACCGGACGGTGACCCTCGCGCGGATCGGCCCGCTGGCCGCCGACACCGCCGACCGTCGCGCCGCCGCACGGGGCCACCTGCACGACCTGCTCGTGCTCGTGGACCGTGGGCGCTGCGAGCCGCCGCCGATGGCCTGCGCCACCTCGGCGGCCTACGCGGGCGCCGTCGCCGCCGGCGGGGACCCGATCGTCGCGGCGGGCCGCGTGTGGACCTCGCAGTACGGGTACCCCCGCGAGGACGCCGAGCTCGAGCATCAGCGCCTGTTCAGCGGGGTCCTCACCCTCCAGCAGCTGCTGGCCGCCCCGCCCCGCGCCGACGAGCAGGGGCCCGGCTGGGATGATGCCCAGCCCTCGCGCGTCGGACGCTGGGCCGTGCGCCTGTGGGCCCCGCTGCTGGCCGCCGAGACCCTGGAGGAGCGATGAGCGCCCCGTCCGTCGCCGCCTTCGACGTGCTCGGGCCGCTGCCCCGCGGTGTCGCCGTGCTGGAGGCCAGCGCCGGCACCGGCAAGACGTTCACCATCGCCGCGCTGGCCGCCCGCTACGTCGCCGACGGCATCCCGCTGGACGCGATGCTGCTGGTCACCTTCACGCGCATGGCCACCGGCGAGCTGCGCGAGCGCGTCCGCGAGCGCCTGGTCAGCGCCGAGCACGCCCTTGACGCCGTGCTCGCCGGTGACCCTCCGCCCGCCGGCGACGCGGTCGCCGCGCTGCTGGCGCACGGCACCGTCGCCGAGGTCGCCGAGCGGCACGCGCGCCTGGCGGGCGCCGTCGCCGACTTCGACGGGGCCACCATCACCACGACGCACGGCTTCTGCCTGGAGGCGCTGGGCAGCCTCGGCTTCGCCGGTGACGTGGGCTCGGACTGCTCGTTCGTGGAGGACATCGGCGACCTGGCCCGGGAGGTCGTCGACGACCTGTACGTCCGGCGCTTCGTGCACGAGCGCCCGTCGATCGACCGCGACGAGGCCGGGCGGATCGCCCGCGCGGCGATCGCCAACCCCGCTGCGCACCTGGAGCCCCAGCACGCCCCGGACGGCACGCTGGCGGCCATGCGTCTGCGCCTGGCCGCCGCCGCCCGCGCCGAGCTCGAGCGCCGCAAGCGCCACGCCCAGGTCATGACCTACGACGACCTGCTCACACGCCTGGAGGCCACGCTGAGCGGGCCCGCCGGTGACGTCGTCGCCGCACGCCTGCGCGAGCGCTACCGCGTCGTGCTGGTCGACGAGTTCCAGGACACCGACCCGACGCAGTGGTCGATCATGCGCCGTGCGTTCGCGCATCCGGACGGCACGCTCGTGCTCATCGGCGACCCCAAGCAGGCCATCTACGCCTTCCGCGGCGCGGACGTGTACGCGTACCTGGACGCCAAGCGCGCCGCGGCCACGCACGCCACCCTCTCCGAGAACTGGCGCAGCGACCAAGGACTCATCGACGCCTACGACCGGCTGTTCGCCTCCGCCCAACTCGGGGACCGGGACATCGTCTACCGGCCGGTGCGGGCGACCGACGCGCACCGCGCGCCGCGGCTGACGGGCGCCCCGGACCCGGCGGCGCTGCGCGTGCGGATCGTCGACCGCGACCGCATCGCCCGCACCAACCGGGGGTACGCCGCAGCGGCCGCGGCACGGGAGGCCGTCGCCCAGGACGCCGCCGACGAGATCGTCGCCCTGCTGGCCTCGCCGGCGCAGCTTCCCGACGACCGAGCCGGCGCCGCCACAGACGCCCGCCGGCCCGTGCAGCCGGGCGACATCGCCGTGCTCGTGCGCCGCAACCGGGATGCGGCGACGATCCGTGAGCGCCTGGAAGCAGCCGGGGTGCCCGCGGTCATCAACGGCGCGGGCAGCGTCTTCGCGACCACGCCGGCCCGGGACTGGCTGGCGCTGCTGGAGGCGCTGGAGCGCCCGTCGTCGGCCCCCCGCGCGCGGGCGGCCGCGCTGAGCGCGTTCGTGGGCTGGGAGGCGGCCACGGTCGCGCAGGCCGACGAGGACCGCTGGGAGAGCGTGCACCGGCGCCTGCACCACTGGGCGCACGTCCTGCGCACGGCCGGGGTCGCCTCGCTGCAGGAGACCATCACCGCGCGCGAGCAGCTGCCGGCCCGGATCCTGAGCCGGCAGGACGGGGAGCGCGAGCTGACCGACCTGCGCCATGTCGGCCCGCTCCTGCACCGCGAGGCGACCGACGAGCACCTCGGGGTCGCCGCGCTCACCGCCTGGCTGCGGCGGCGCATCGCCGACGCGGCCGGTGAGACCGACGAGGAGCGCAGCCGCCGCCTGGAGTCCGACGCCGCCGCCGTCCAGGTGCTGACCATCCACCGCAGCAAGGGCCTGGAGTTCGGGATCGTGTTCTACCCGGACCTGTGGCAGCCCTCGTGGATCCCCGACAAGGTGCCCGAGCCCGTGTTCTTCCACGACGCAGACCGGGACGGGCGGCGCACGCTCGACGTCGGCCTGGACGGCAGCGCCTACGGACAGCACCGCCTCGCGCATCGCCACGAGCTGCGCGGCGAGGACCTGCGCCTGGCCTATGTCGCCCTCACCCGGGCCCGCCACCAGGCGGTCGTGTGGTGGGCGGGGACGTGGGACAGCCGCGATTCGGCGCTCAACCGCCTGGTCTTCGACCGCCCGGAGGACGGATCGGTCCCGACCGACGGCCGCCACGTGCCCACCGACGCGGAGGCCCGTGCGCGCTTCGAGACGCTGGCCGCCGCCGTCCCCGGGACCATCAGCGTCACGCTGGCCGTGCCCTCCCGCGTTCCCGCCGTCTGGGCCGCCGCACCGGAGCCGGAGGTGGAGCTGTCGGCGGCGACGCTCGGACGCACGGTGGACCGCGCCTGGCGGCGGACGTCCTACAGCGCCATCACCGCGCAGGCCCACGGGGCGCACGACCCCCGGGCGGGGTCCGAGGCGCAGGACGGCGAGGACCGCGACGAGGAACCGCCCGGCGATGACGCGGGCGCTTCGGACGGTGTGGCCGCCGCTCCCGCTCCGCCGGATCCGGCGGATCCGGCGGAGCCCGCGCTGCCCCTGGACGCGATGGCCTCTGGCGTCCACGTCGGCACCCTCGTCCACGACCTGCTGGAGGTCGCCGACTTCGCCGCCGCGGACCTGCCCGCCGAGCTGGCGCGGTGTCTGGGCGCCCGGCAGGCGCGGCGGCCGGTCGCGCTCGGCGACGCGTCCGTCGTCGTGGACGGGCTGGACGCCGCGCTGCGCACCCCGCTGGGCCCGCTCGTCGACGGCCTGCGCCTGTGCGACCTGCCGCGGCCCGACCGCCTGGACGAGCTCGGCTTCGAGCTGCCGCTCGCCGGCGCGGCGTCGTCCGCGGGCGCGCTGACGCCCGCGACCATCGGCGCGGTGCTGCGGGACCATCTGGACGACACGGACCCGCTGCACGGCTACGCCGACCGCCTCGACGATCCGGCGCTGGACATCGTCCTCCGCGGGTACCTGACGGGCAGCATCGACCTCGTCTTCCGCGTCACCGGGCCCGACGGTCGCGCCCGCTACGGGATCGCCGACTACAAGACCAACCGCCTGGGGACACCCGGGGTGCCGCTGCGGGCCGGCGACTACGCCGTCCCCGCGCTGCGGGCTCCGATGTTCTGGAGCCACTACGCCCTGCAGGGCCTGCTCTATACCGTCGCCCTGCACCGCTACCTGCGCTGGCGCGTGCCCGGTCACGACCCCGAGCGCGACATCGCGGGCGTCTTCTACCTGTTCCTGCGCGGGATGACGGGGCCGGGGGCCGCGCGCCCGGACGTCGCGCGCGGTGGGGTCTTCGCGTGGCGGCCGTCCGGTGCGCTGGTGTCCGACCTCAGCGATCGCCTCGACCGCGGGGCGCTGTGATGAGCACTCCCATCCCGGTCACCCCGCCCGAGGCCGACCCGTTCGACGCGCGCCGCGTCCACGGGGCCACGGGCCTGCTCGGAGCCTTCAACGCGGCCGGCGTGCTGGCCGGCGCCGACGTGCACGTCGCGCGGCGGCTCGGCGCGCTCACCGGCGAGGACGACGAGGCGGTGCTGCTGGCGGTCGCGCTGGCCGTCCGCGCCCCGCGCCTGGGCCACGTGCTCGTCGACCTGACCACCGTCGCGCAGACCACGGTCGTCGAGTCCGAGGTCCCCGTCGACCTGACCGCCCTGGCCTGGCCCGAGGCCGGTCCCTGGCCGGCGCAGGTGGCCGGCAGCGCGCTCGTGGCCGGGGGAGATCGCGCGCCCGGCGGCGACACGGCGCCCGGCGGGGATGCCGCCCGGCCGCTGCGCCTCGACGGCAGCCGCCTGTACCTGGACCGCTACTGGGGCGAGGAGACCCGGGTGGCCGCCGACCTGGCCCGCTTCGCCGCCACCCCGGCGGCCGGGGTGGACGCGGACGTCCTGCGCGCCGGGATGGCGCGCATGTTCACCGGCGAGGAGGCCGGCGGCCGGCAGGCACTGGCGGCGGCGACCGCCGTGCTGCGGCGCCTGACCGTCGTGGCGGGCGGGCCGGGTACCGGCAAGACGACGACGGTCGCGCGGATCGCCGCGCTGCTGCTCGAGCAGGGCGCCGGGGGCGGCGGCCGGCCGCCGCTGATCGCCCTGGCCGCCCCGACCGGCAAGGCCGCCGCCCGCCTGGAGGAGGCCGTCCACGAGCAGGCCGGGCGTCTGGACGTCGACGCGGCGGTCCGTGCGGACCTGCTGGACCTGCGGGCCTCCACGCTGCACCGCCTGCTCGGCTGGCGGCCGGGCAGCCACAGCCGCTTCCGGCACGACCGCGACCGGCGCTTGGCGCACGACGTCGTGATCGTCGACGAGACGTCGATGGTCTCCCTCTCGCTCATGGCCCGCCTGGCCGAGGCGGTGCGCCCCGACGCGCGCCTGATCCTCGTCGGCGACCCCGGGCAGCTGACGTCGATCGAGGCCGGCGCCGTCCTCGGCGACGTCGTCGGTTCGGCGGCCCCGGCCCTGCGCCTGCGCCCGGACGCGCGGGCGGCGCTGGAGGCGGCGGCCGGCGGCCCGGTGGCGGCGGGCGTTGCCGGCGCGGGCGACCTCGTCGCCGACGGGGTCGTCGCGCTGGACCGCGGGCACCGCTTCGGCGGCGTCATCGCCGACCTTGCCGCGGCGATCCGGGCGGGGGACGCCGACACCGCGGTCGCCTGCCTCGCCGGCGGCCACGCCGACGTCACGTGGGTGGACGGCGACCCCGATCAGGTGCCTGCGGCGGCGTTGGCGCCGGTGCGGGACGGCGCGGTGGCCGCCGGGCTCCGGGTCATCGAGGCGGCGCGGCGCGGCGACGGGCCCGCGGCCCTGACGGCGCTGGGCGGCTTCCGGGTGCTGTGCGCGCACCGCCGCGGACCGTACGGGGCGGCGCGCTGGATGACCGTCGTGCAGGGCTGGCTGGCCGACGCGATCCCCGGCTTCGAGGCCGGCGGCCAGTGGTACGTCGGCCGGCCGCTGCTGGTGACCGAGAACGACCACAGCCTGCGGCTGTACAACGGGGACACAGGCGTCGTGGTCGCCGTGCAACCTGACGGGATCGCCGGGGGGCGGCGGGGCGGTGGGGAGTCGGGCGGGGTGTCCAGGGATATCGTGGCAACGGCACCGGGACAGATCGCCGCCGTTTTCGAGCGGGCCGGCAGCGTCGTGTCCTTCAGCCCGACCCGCTTGCACGCGGTGGACACCGTGCACGCGATGACCGTCCACAAGAGCCAGGGCTCGCAGTTCGGCGTCGCCGCCGTCCTGCTGCCCGGACCGCAGTCGCCGATCCTCACGCGCGAGCTGCTGTACACCGCCGTCACGCGAGCCCGGGAGCGCCTGATCGTCGCGGGGACCGAGGCGACGATCCGTCAGGCCGTTGCCCGGCCGGCTGCGCGCGCCTCGGCCCTCGGGCCGCGGCTGTGGTCGTCCCCATAGGAGCGTCGCGCTCGGTGTGGGCCGGGGCGGTCCCGGGTACGACGAGGGCATGAGCGACAAGAACCGGCCCCGCACCACCAACGACTCCGGCGTCCCCGCCCCGAGCGACGAGTACTCGCTCACCGTGGGGCCGCAGGGTCCGACCGTCCTGCACGACCACTTCACGGTCCAGAAGATGCAGCACTTCAACCGCGAGCGCGTCCCCGAGCGCGTCGTGCACGCCAAGGGCAGCGGCGCGCACGGGTTCTTCGAGGTCACGAACGACCTCTCGCAGTACACGAAGGCGTCGGTCTTCCAGCCCGGGACGCGGACGGAGATGTTCGCGCGCTTCTCCGCGGTGGCCGGTGAGCACGGCTTCCCGGACACCGTCCGCGATCCGCGCGGCTTCGCGCTGAAGTTCTACACCGACGAGGGCAACTACGACCTCGTCGGTAACAACACGCCGGTGTTCTTCGTCCGCGACACGTCCAAGTTCTCGGACTTCATCCACTCCCAGAAGCGCCTGCCGGACACCGGCATGCGCTCGCACGACATGCAGTGGGATTTCTGGACGCTCTCGCCGGAGTCCGCCCACCAGGTGACCACCCTCATGTCCGACCGCGGTACCCCGCGCACGTATCGCCACATGCACGGCTTCGGCAGCCACACGTTCTCGTGGATGAACGCGGGTGGCGAGAAGTTCTGGGTCAAGTACCACTTCAGGACCGACCAGGGCATCGAGAACTTCACCGATGCGGAGGCGAACGCGATGACCGCCGAGGATGTCGACTTCCATCGTCGCGACCTGCGCGCGGCGATCGATGCCGGTGACCATCCGTCGTGGACGCTCAAGGTCCAGGTCATGCCCTTCGCCGACGCCGAGGGCTACCGCTTCAACCCGTTCGACCTGACCAAGGTCTGGCCCAAGGGCGACTACCCGCTCATCGAGGTGGGCCGCATGACGCTTGACCGCAACCCAGCCAACTTCTTCGCCGAGGTCGAGCAGTCCAGCTTCTCGCCGGCCAACCTCGTGCCCGGGATCGGCCTGTCCCCGGACAAGATGCTCATGGGACGCATCTTCAGCTACCACGACACGCACCTGCACCGGATCGGCGCCAACTACGAGCAGCTGCCGATCAACCGGCCGAAGTCCGAGGTCAACTCGTACAACAAGGACGGGGCCATGACCTACCACCACTCCGCAGATCAGCCGGTCTACGCGCCGAACTCGCACGGTGGCCCGGTGGCCGACCCCGAAGCCGGCATGGATATCGGCTGGTCGGTCGGCGGCGCGGAGATCGGGCGCTACGCCAACGCGCACCACGCCGAGGACGACGACTTCGGTCAGCCCCGCACCCTGTACCGCGAGGTCATGGACGACGTCGACCGCGAGCACCTCGTGGACAACATCGTCGGCCACGCGTCCGAGGACGTGGCCACCGAGACGCAGCTGCGGGTCGTGGCCTACTGGTCCTCGGTCGACGACGACCTCGGTGCCCGGGTGGCCAAGGGCCTGGGGATCGACACCTCCACGGCCAACGGCGACCTGGACGCCGCGCGCAAGACGGTCGCGGCGCACGCCGGACGGGCCTGAGCGCGCGACGCGGGGACGGCGCGGTCCGGCGTGCGTGCACGCCGGGCGGGCCTGAGCGGGTAGCGGGACGGACCGGTGCGGCGTGCGTCCAGCCGGACGAGCCCGAGCGGTGGTCGGGTTCGGGTGGGTGGTTGTACAGCGGTGCGCGTTCCGGAACCCTGTACGACCACCCCTACGTCGGGAGGCGTCCGGGGGTGGTTGTACAGCGGTGCGCGTTCCGGAACCCTGTACAACCACACCTACGTCGGGAGCCGTCCGGCCACCGTGGCCAGCACGCGTTCGGCGCACTGGGGGGCCTCATCCCGTGCCTGGGCGTGGGTGAAGCGCAGCGTCTGCCAGCCGACGCCGGCCAGGTCGGCGTCGCGAGCACGGTCGGCCTCGAAGGCGGCGACGCGCTCGTGGTGGGCGCGGCTGTCGGCCTCGACGAGGACCTTCGCGTCCACGTAGGCGAAGTCGGCTCGGTAGCGGCGTCCGGAGAGGCCGACAAGCGGATGCTGGGGGACGGGGTCCGGGAGCGGGAGGCCGTCGAGGATGCGCTGTCGCACCCGGTCCTCCAGGGGGGACTCGGTGGTCGGGCGGTCCGGGGCGACGGCGGTCAGGCGCGCCAGGCCCGGGTGGCCGGGATGGCGGGCGCTCAGGTTCGTGAACGCGTCGGGTGTCAGCAGCCGCCGGTGCAGCATCCTCTCCACGACTCGCCTGAGGGTGCCGGGATCGGCCGCCCACGCGAGGTCCAGCGCGGTCCGCGTCGGACAGGTCACCGGGAAGGCGTCGACGCGGATGATGTCCTGCGGTCGCAGCCCGCCGCGCGCATGATGGACGACGAGGCCGGTGCGGGGCTTGAGGGTGCGACCGTGGGGCACGACGATGTGGTGGGCGCGCCGGTCCCGCGGACCGCAGCCCAGCAGCTCGCACGCCGAGTTTAGGCCGAGCGCCGTCCCGGGGCCGCCGATCCACAGCGCGGCACGTCGCGCGCCGTCCGCGGTGAGGATCGGGCCGACGCGGTAGACGCCGACCCCGAGGGCGTGCAGCCGTCCCGCTCGCGCCCGGCGGTGGATCGTGCCGCGCGACAGGCCGCACGCGACCAGCTGCGCTGTGGTCATCACGCCGCCCTGGTGTGCCGCGATGACGGCGATCCGGCCCTCGTCGCGGGGTGGACGTACGGCGTTGCGGTTTGTCGATCGCTGTACGTCCACCCCTCGATGCTGCTCCACGTCGCCGCGACAGCGCGACCGCGGACCTGTGTCGGGGTGCTCACAAGAGTGTGTCGCGGCGGCGCAACGCCCGCGAGCGCGGCTCGGCGGCGGCTGCTTGAGCGCTCGGGGAGCGACCTGGACACTGCGTGCTACGCTGTGCCACGGTATGGACGTTTCGGTGCGCGAGCTGCGCAACCACACCGGACGCGTCGTCAAGGCGATCGAGAGCGGCGAGTCCGTCGTGCTCACCGTCCACGGTCGCGCCGTGGCCGACATCGTCCCGCGGCGCACGCGCAGCGAGCGACGTTCCAGTGAGGTCCTCGGTCAGGAGCTGCAGGAGCTCACCGAGATGGCCGCCCGTCTCGCTCGGTCTCCGGACCCTGCCGACCACGACACCGGAGTGACCACCGACGACATGGTGTGACGGATGGCCGGCTACCTCGTCGACACCAGCGTGTTCGTGGCCGCCGAGACCGGCCGTGCGCTTGGCGTGGCGCCGGAGGGCGAGGCACGCGTCTCGGTCGCCACCCTCACCGAGCTGGCCTTCGGCGTGGCGCGCTCGCCGGCCGAGCACCTTGAGCTGCGGGAGGCGACGCTGGCCCGGGCGCGACGGTTCGTGCCGCTGGTCTACGACGAGGCGGTGTCCGATCGCCTCGCGGTGATCCTGGCGGCAGCCCGGACGCAGCAGCGCCGGGCGGGGGCCATGGACGCGATCATCGCCGCGACCGCGCTCGTGCACGACCTTGTGGTGTGGACGCAGGACGACGACTTCGACGTCCTGGCCGAACTGGCCCCGGGACTGGTCGTCCAGCGGGGGTGAGACGTCGCCCGTCCGGCCTCGGACGTCCCTCAGCGGCCGGGGGGCAACACGTCACGCCCGGCCGCGTCGGCCCACTGGGGCCCGAGCTCCTCACGGCGGTAGGACCGGCCCTGCAGCAGCACGTAGTCGCCGGTGCGCGGGTCCATCGGCAGGTCACGCTCGATGGGGTACCAGTCGTTGTGCTGGCGGATGAGGACGTTGACCTTGCGGAAGTCCCAGGTGCTCGTGGTCTGCGCCCACGCGCGTGTGAGGGCGGCGGGGTCACGGCGGTGGGTCTCGCACAGGCCCCGGTAGAGCCCGCGCAGCGCCTGGGCGTGCAGCGCGGTCAGGTCCTCGATCTCGGCAGCGCGCTCCATGTACCGGGGGACGACCTCGCCGAGCAGGTAGGACTCGACGCTGCGCTGGCGCTGCAGCGTCCGCCGAGAGAGCGGCTTGCCGACCCCGGAGTCGTCCAGGCGGGCGCGGCGGATGACCCGCTCGGTCGGGTTCTGGCGCGGTCCGTCGTCCACTGTCGGCCAGGGTAGCCGCGTGGCGGCTCACGCTCAGCGCCGGCGCGCCGACCTTGAACGCGAGGCGGTGACCACGGTCTGGTCGCCGGGGTCGGCTACGGTGCCCGAATGGCCCGACAGGACACCGTGGACGATCCGAGCACCACCCGGTCGGTTCGGGTCGGCGCCGTGGACCTCAACGTGCGCGACGTCGGGTCCGGTCCCCCGATCCTCCTCCTGCACGGCTTCCCGGACTCGCTGGCCATGTGGGATGGAGTGACCGAGCACCTCGTTGCCGCCGGGCACCGGGTCATCGCCTACGACCAGCGCGGTTTCGGCGACTCCAGCGCGCCGGTCAGCGCGCGCAACTACGCCATCGACGCGATCGTCGCCGACGCGCTGGCCGTGCTCGCCGACGCCGGCGTGGAAGAGCCGGTCACCGTCGTCGGCCACGACTGGGGTGCGATCGTCAGCTGGGCGCTGTGCCTGGCCCACCCTGACCGCGTCGCCCGGCACGTGGCGATCTCCGTCGGCCACCCGACCGCGTACCGGTCGGCCGGCCTGGAGCAGAAGCGGCGCGGACTGTATGTCGGCGGCTTCCAGCTCGTCGGCGTGGCCGAGCGCGTCCTCCTCGCCCGCGACGCCGCGGTCCTGCGCCGCTGGGCGGCCTCCCACCCGGCCCTGGAGCACGCGGTCACCGAGCTCTCGCGGCCCGGCCGCCTGACCGCGGGCCTGAACTGGTACCGCCGCAACCTCGCCGCGATCTTCACCCGGAGCTGGGGCGTCTGCTCGGTCCCCACGCTGGCGATCTTCGGCGCCCGCGATCCGTACCTCACGGAGGAGCAGATGCTCGGCTCCCAGCCGCACGTGTCCGCGGCGTGGGAATACGTCCGCGTCGACGGCGGCCACTGGCTGCCGCTCGAGCAGCCCGAGCGCGTCGCCGAGCTTGTGGCGCGCTGGGCGGCTGCCGGCCGCTGACCGTCCCACGCGCGGGTCACGTCACCTGGCGCGACATGAAGCGCCAGGTGACGTAGCGGTCCCCTTGTGGGGCCTGCGCGCGCCCGATCTACTGCCGCGACCCGCGACCCTCGACTGGAGCTGGGCCCAGGCCACGTCGGCCTGCTGAGCGCCCGCCAGCAGCGCGAGCGCGACTGAGACGGGGCCGAGCTGCTCTGTCGGGCGTCGAGCGATGATCAATCGATATAGATGGGCACGGCTGGTTTCGAACCAGCGACCTCTCGCGTGTGAAGCGAGCGCTCTCCCACTGAGCTACGCGCCCTCAGGGGCCAGCGAGTCTAGCGCTCGTCGTGGCCCGCGGGCGTGCCCTGCTGCTCGCGCTTGCGGTCGGCGACGGCCACCCGCGCCGGGCTCTCCCGCTTGCCGTAGCGCACCCGCTTGGGGACGGGCACGGGGGACAGACGGCTCACGGCGTCCCCCGCGAACACCCGCACCTGCAGGCGCTGCACGAGGTCGCGCAACTCGGTGGCCTCGGCGTCGCTGAGCTTGGACGGACGTCCACGGCCCCGGCCCACGAGCGTCGCCAGCCGGCGTCGCTGGGGACCGTCCAGGTTCGACAGGTGCCGCCCGGCCAGCAGCGCGAGCTGACCGGCCGTCCACAGCTGCACGAGCGGCAGTCCACGGCTCAGCCGCTTGGTGACCTTCGTTGCGATGGCGGCACCGAGCATTGACCGCTGTTACCCCGGTCTGCACGCGCTCAAGCGCTGCGCCCCGCGGACGGCTCAGAGATCCACGACGCGCAGGTCCGGGTCGCGCGCCACCAGTGCCTCGGCGAGAACCCGGCGGTGGCAGGTGGCGGGGTCGGCCTCCAGGCACAGCAGCGCGGTGGGCGGGGCGCCCGGCAGCTCGGCGGCGAGTGCGTCCAGCTCGTCGGCGGCCGTCGCTTCGATGTGGGCGGCGAAGCCCTCGGCGCCCGCGGCGACCTGGCCGTGCTTGTACAGATGACGGAGGTCCGGTGGGGTGCCGAGCGAGCGACGGTGCTCGTAGACGATGCCGTGCTCGCCGAGCAGGTCGCCGAGGCGGGTCTTGGACATCCCCGCCCGGCGCGACTGCGGGCGGAAGCGCACGTCGATCAGGCGCCGCACGCCCGCCGCCTGCAGCTCGGCGACGAGTGCTCCGGGCAGCAGACGCTCGTAGCCGATGGTGAAGATCGTCGAACCGGGGCTCACCCGGCACACGGTAGGTCCTGGCCCGGGCGGCATGGCTCGGGACGTCGACGCCCGCGTGCGAGCAGGTGCGTGATCAACCGGATCGCCGCCTGCCGCCGGTCGATCCGTGACACCCGTCGGGGCCGCCCGGTAGCGTCAGCGCCATGTCGACGCCCGTCCCGCCCCGTGGCGGCGCCCCCGTGGGCGTCCGGCCGTGCCCAGTCTGCCACACGCAGGTCGCCCACGACGCGCTGTTCTGCCCGCAGTGCGGCAAGTCCTTCCAGCCCGACCGCGGCGGCCCGGACTCCGCGCTCGTGGCGGCCGGGATCCTCGCGGTCATCGTCGGGATCCTCATCGCCGTCCTCGTGACACGCGACAACGGCGACTCCACGTCGGCGACGACCAAGAGCACCGAGAGCTCGCAGAGCACCTCCACGGCGACGACGACCACCGCCCCGGCCGCGCCGACGACGACCACCACGACCACAGCGCCCGCCACGACCGCGCCGCCGGCGACCACGACGACGACGCCGGCCCCCTCGACGCCGACCACGAGCACGGCGACCCCGTCGACGCCCGCCCAGCCCGGCGCCCCGTGACACGCGCGTCCGGCCCCCGCGCGCCTGCGGACCGGTAGGGTGAGCGGCGGACCGTGCTAGGCGGGGAGGTAGCGGTGCCCTGTCGCTCGCAATCCGCTCTAGCGAGGCCGAATCCCCGGTTGCGGGGTGTGGCCATCGGGTCGGCGCGCTGATGTCTGGTGTTGACGGCTCGGGTCCCGCGCGACGTCGGCTCGTGAACCAGGTCAGGTCCGGAAGGAAGCAGCCTTAAGC
>JBBSUL010000004.1:0-51165 GCA_038234375.1 Solirubrobacterales bacterium
GGAGGAGCTCGGCATCCTCACCCCCGAGGTCCGCGCCCGCAAGATCGCGCAGGACGTCCAGCAGTCCACGGTCTCGGACACCAACGGACCGGCCGCCCCGGCGCCCGGCCTGTTCTCGTCCACCGCCCCGGCCGCCGCGCCCAAGCCGGCCGCGGCGGCCTTGGCCGCCACGCCACCGGTCGTCCCGGCCCGCATGGTCGGCCTGGACCTCGGCCCCGCCTGCGGGCAGTGCGGGGGCATGATGCAGCGCACCGGCTCGTGCTACACATGCGGCAGCTGCGGCAACAACACCGGCTGCGGCTGACGACGCTCATGGGTAGCTGCGCGCCGCCTGCGGCTGCGCGGAACCTCGTTGTCGTATGGCAGCACCGAGACTCCACCCATGTCGCCGGCGCCAAGCGTCGGGACTGCGCGGAGCCTCACTGTCCTATGACAGCACCGAGGCTCCACCCACGGTGCCCCCGGTCGAGTCTGGCGCCGATCGACATGGTCGAGGCCGCGTTCGCCCCCTGAGCTCCGTCGTCGTCGGCAGGCGTGCTCCCCCCAGGTGACAGGCTCCCGAGTCGTTCGAGCTGCTGGATGCCGGTGCGTCCACCGAGGGCGGACGGCCGCTCAGCCCGACGGCGGGGTGCCGACGTTGACCGTGCCGGCCTCGGCGAGCGTGCCGATCTCCCGGTCCGTCATGCCGAGCAGCTCGGACAGGACCTCGGCGGTGTGCTCGCCGAGCAGCGGTGCGCGTCGCACCGGGGCGCGCGGCATCCCGGAGAAGTCCAGCGGGGTGCCGGGCATGAGGTAGTGCCCGACACCGGGGTGCTCGGTGGTCGTCCACATCGGGTTCTCGCCGGACAGGCGCGGGTCGTGCTCGAGCAGCTGCTTGAACGTCTGGTAGGGGCCCCACGACACGCCGGTCCCGGTGAACAGACGCCGGATCTCCGCCAGGCCGCGGGCCGCGAACCAAGGCCGCAGGATCGCCGCGATGAGGTCGCGGCCCTCGTAGCGACCGGACTCGGTGTCCAGGTCGATACCTGCGGCCTCGCCGATCTTGGCGATCGCCGGCCCGAGCCGCGTGACCTCCTGCAGCGCCGACCACTGCCGTCCGGTGAGCGCGACGATCATCACGCGGCGCCCGTCCCGGGTGGCGAAGTCGTGACCGAAGGCGCCGTAGAGGTAGTTGCCGTCCTTGATCTGGTCAGATCCGCCCAGCTGGACCTCGGCGACGCGGCCGAGGTGGCCGACCATCGCGAAGGCGACGTCCGACAGCGCGAGCCCGACGAGCTGGCCGGCGCCGGTCCGCGTGCGGTGGCGCTCGGCGGCCAGCAGGCCGGTGGCGGCCAGGCCGCCCATGACGGCGTCCCAAGCGGGCATCAGCGAGTTCGCCGGCTCGGCGAGGTTCCGGGGCCCGCTGGCCGAGGGGAAGCCGGTCGCCGGGTTGACGGTGTAGTCGACCTCGCTCGTGCCGTCGCGGTTGCCGGTGAGGGCGACCATGATCAGGTCCTCGCGACGCGCCTTCAGCCGGTCGTAGGCCAGCCAGCCGCGCGCCGGGAAGTTCGTGATGAGGTTGCCGGTGGCCTCGATCAGCGCGGTGATCAGCTCGCGGCCCTCGGGAGCCCGGAGGTCGACGCTGACCGACCGCTTGCCCTTGTTCAGCCCCGCCCAGAACAGCGAGGCGCCGGTCGGGGCCAGCGGCCACCGCGCGTGGTCCAGGCCGCCGCCGATGTCGTCGAAGCGGATGACGTCCGCGCCGAGCTGCGCCAGCGTCATGCCGCCCAGCGGCGCGGCGACGAAGGCCGAGCCCTCCACGATGCGCAGGCCGTCGAGAATGCCGGGAGAGGCGGTCATTACCGGCCCCTGCGCGAGTCGCCACCAGTGATGACCTCGCGGCGACCGCGGGAAGGAGCCCCTGGCGAGTTCCCGCCCGGAACGGCGAGCCCCCTGGGCGAGTCGTTCCGCGTCATGGCATCAGCGCCACGGCGCGCCAGTCCAGGACGTCGCGCGGCTCCTCGGCCGGCGCCTGCGCGCTCGTGCGGGCGCGGAAGTGCACGAGGCCGCCGTCGGCGAGCGGATCGAGGGCCTCCAGAGCGATGGTCGTGCGCAGGACGTCTCCTTCGAAGGTTGGACCCAGGTGGTCACAGGCGTGCCAGGCGAGGATCGTCGCCAGGTCGGGGAGCACGCGGGTGAGGTGGGCGGCGGCGACGCCGATGACATGTCCGCCGTAGACCAGGCGCTGCCCGTGCGCGGAGGCCGTGCCGTCGGTGTGGGTCATCGCGAGGTTGAGCGTCATCCGGGCCAGCTCGGGGGCGCTGGTCACCGTCTCCCCGGCCTCCAGGCGAAACATCCCGAGCTTCAGGTCGGCGAACAGCGCGCCGAGCGGCGCCCGGCGCAGCGGCTCCAGGTCCCATGCAGCGGGGACGAGCCGGCGCACATCGACGTCGTGCCCGAAGGCGTCGAGGTCCGCCGACCGCGGCGGGGCCTCCTTGGCGCGGGCCGGCAGCAGCGGGCAGCGCCAGAAGTCGAGCACGTCGCGGCCGTCGGCGTCGGTGGTCGTGACGCGCAGCGCGGCGACGCCGCGGCCGCCCGACGCGCTCCGGAGCGCGACGATCTCGGTGCGGGTGCGCAGCGTCGTGCCCATGGCGACCGGCCGGACCGCGAGCCCGCGGTAGAAGAGGTTGCCGAGGACCCGGCCGCTGGGCGGAGTGGACTGGCCGATGGCGATGTCGCAGACGAGCGCCGGGTGCGCGAGCAGCCCCGGGCTCCCGGTGACCGCCTCGTACAGCGGGGCGTCCAAGCTCAGCCGCAGGCGGTCGCCGATGACCGCCTGGTGCAGCGCCGCGTGCCCGTCGAGCAGGGTCATGCCCGGGGCGTGGAAGACGTCGCCCACCGCGAGGTCGTCGAAGTAGGGCGGCGCGACCTCGGTGACCGGGTCCGCCTCGGCCGGCGACGCGGCCTGGTCCGGCGCCGGGCGTGCCGGCAGCGCCGCGGTCCGGCGCGCGCGGCGGACCATCGCCTCGTCGAGCATCTGCCCGTCGAGCGCCACCACGGCGGAGCCCGCGCCCGCCGCCGCGACCGCGTCGATGACCGCGGCCGCCCACGCGTGCTCGTCGGCGCCGGCGGCGAAGCCCTCGTTGATCGGCCCGACCTGCTCGGGGTGGATCGCCCACTTGCCGTCGAACCCGAGCTCGCGGACGCCCTGCACCGCGGCGCGTAGCCCGGCCCGGTCCCCGAGGGCGAAGTGCGGCCCGTCGATGGCGTCGACGCCGGCGGCGCGGGCGGCGGCGAGCAGCAGTTCCTGGGCGACGAGCCACCGGGCGGGATCGCGCACGGCGCCGCGGCGCCCGAGCGCGGCGGCGAGGTCGGCGTACCCGAGGATGAGGGCGGTGACGCCGTCGGCGGCGGCGATCTCGCGGGCGGCGAGCAGGCCGGCCGGCGTCTCGATCAGGGCCTGGAGCGCGACCGACGGCGGCAGCGCCGCACGGGCACGGGCCACCCCCTCGGAGGTCTCCGCCTTCGGGAGGACGACAGAGAAGCCGTCCCGGGCCAGGGCGGCGCAAGCCGCGAGGTCGGCCGCGGCGTGCGTGGTGCCCAGAGCGTTGACGCGGACCGCGACGGTGTGGGCCGCCCAGCCGTCGCCGGCGAGCGTCTGCGTGACCTGATCCCGGGCCTCGTCCTTGGCCTCGGGCGCCACGGCGTCCTCGAGGTCCAGCACGATCTCGTCGGCATCGGAGGCCAGCGCCTTGTCGTGCATCCGGGCGGTGTGCCCGGGGACCACCAGGCAGGAGCGGTGGACAGCGGGAACTGCGACGACATCGGGTCCAGAGGCCATGCCGGCGAGCATACCGGGCCGCGTGCGACGTCGGACAGGTCGGTCGGACGAAGTGTCCGGCGAGGGTCGGAGTCCCCGGCGCGTCAGCTCTCGCGCCGCTGGTGGCTGGCGCTGGAGCGCTGAGCCGTCACTTGACTCGGACTATCCGACCGGAATGACGGTTCACCTTACGAGCAGGCAGCCGTCCTCGGACCGCGCGAACGTCTCGTCCTGGGCGATCTGCTCGCCGAGGGCCATGCCGGCGAGGAGCGACAGCATGATGACGAGGAAGCCGACGACCCCGGGAGCCATCGAGTCGATGGCGATGCCGCCGAGCAGCGCGAGCATGCCGGCGTGCCGAGCACGACGGTCATGATGCTCCAAGGGCGCAGGGCGGAGGTGTTCTTGAACACAGGGACAGGCTCCTGATCGGGTGTCTGGGGCCTCCCCGCCGCGGTCACGGCCGAACGCCGCCCTTGAGGCGAGCCGGCCGGACGAATATCCGGGTTGTGGTCCACCGCCGGTGGGTACGGCCCGGGGCACCCCCAAAGGAGGAGCAGCGCATGACGCCCGACCCGCCCGACCCCGCCGACCGCCGCACCGAGGTCAATCCGTCACCGTCCGTGCCCCCGCGCGAGCGAGAGCGCGAGCGCGTGACCACCGGACCCGCCGTGGCCGACGCCGCCAGCGTGCACGCGCTCGCGGACACCGTGCGCTCCCTGCGCACCGCGCTCGTCGTCCTGGCCGTCCTCACGGTGGGGGCCCTGGCGCTGGGCGCCGTCGCCCTGAGCAAGACCGGAGACGACGGCACCGTCAGCGGCGGCGGCCCCGATGCGGCGAGCAACGATCGCGTCAGCCGTGTCGTCAAGCAGGTCAAGGACCTGCGCTCGGACTCCGGCAAGCTGCAGGACGCGGTCGACGGAGCGGCCAAGGACTCTGACCTGCAGTCGCTGCGCGACACGGTGAGCAAGCTCGACGACCGGGTCTCCAAGCTCGACTCGTCCTCCGGCGGCGGCGACCAGAAGGCGGCCGTCGACGCGCTCGACGGCCGGATCGGCAAGCTCGAGCAGCAGGTGCAGGCGCTCGAGCAGAGCTCGGCGGCGTCGCCGTGACCCGGTGGCACCGGGCGGCGGCCGACCTGCCAGGATCGTCGGCGTGACGTCAACCCCAGCCGTCGGAGGGTCCGCGGGCACCGCGGAGGGCGCCGGCCCGGCGCGCAGCGCGCTCGTCACGCTGGCGGTCGGGGTCGTACTCGCGGACTCCTCGATCGTCACGCTCGGCCTGCCGGACATCCTGCAGGAGTTCGACGCCAGCGTCATGGGCGTCGCGTGGGTGCTGATCTCCTTCAACCTCGCGCTGGCCCTCGTCGCGCTCCCGGCGGCGACGGTGGTGCGCCGCCGCGGACCCGCGGGGCTGTGGCGCGCCGGAATCCTCACCTTCGCCACCGCCTCGCTGGCCTGCGCACTCGCCCCCAGCCTCGAGGCGCTCATCGCCGCCCGCTGCGTGCAGGCCATCGGCGGGGCGGCGGTCGTCGCCGCCGCGCTGGACCTGCTGGTCACCGGCCACGGCAACGAGCGCGGGGGTCGCCTCTGGGCGATCGCGGGGATCGTCGGCGCCGCCGTCGGACCTGGCGTCGGCGGCGCCCTGACCCAGCTGGTCTCGTGGCAGTCGATCTTCGTCGTCCAGGTCCCGCTCGCGGCGCTCGTCCTCGCGGCGCCCGCCGCCGGCCGACACGTCCGCGGGGCCGCGACGCGCGGCAAGGCCCCGGTGGCCACCGCCGTGGCGCTGACGCTGGTCTCCGCGGCGCTCACCGCCGCGCTGTTCCTGCTGGTCATCCTGCTGACCGAGGGCTGGCAGCAGTCTCCGCTCCGCGCCGCGCTGATCGTGTCGGTCATGCCCGTCGCCGCGCTCGCGGCCGGGCCTCTGACCCGCATGGTCAGCGGCGACCTGCGCCTCGCCGCGGCCGGCGCCGTCCTCCTCGCCGGCGGCCTGGCCGCGCTCGGCGTGCTCCCGGGCTCGGTCGCGGGCTGGACGGTCGTCCCGCAGATCCTCATCGGAGTCGGCCTGGGGCTTGCGCTCGCCGGCCTGATCAGCCGCGCCCTGGTCGGTGCCGGGGGGGGCTCGCTGGCGTCCGGCGGCGCCTGGGTCATCGTCGCACGGCACGCCGGCGTCGTCGTCGGGCTGCTGCTGCTGACGCCGGTGTTCACCGCCGACCTCAAGGACGAGCAGGTGTCGGCCGAGCGCGCGGGGGCCGCGGTGCTGCTCGACGCCCCGCTGCCGCCCGGGATCAAGCTCGACCTGGCCAAGGCCGTGACCGAGCGCATCAAGCAGTCGGGGGGGCGGCTCCCGGACCTGCAGCCCGCCTTCGACAGCCTCGACCCCGACCCCCAGGACCGCGCCGCCTACGCCCGGCTGCAGACCGACCTGGACGACGAGATCCGCGCGAGCACGACCGCGGCCTTCCACCGCTCGTTCCTCCTGGCCGCGGTGCTGGCCCTCCTCGCCCTTGCCCCGGTCGCCGTGGCCGGCCGCACACTGGCCCTGGGCGTGCCGGCGCTGACGGCCCTCGTGGCCGCGGCCGGCCTCGTCGGCGGCTACCTCGGCCTCCGGGGTGGCCCCTACCAGCCGCGCAAGGCGAGCGATCCCTGCGAACCGCGCCCGTGGCGCAACCCGCAGGGCGCCGACGAGATCGCCCAGCAGGTCAGCATCTCGGTCCTCGACGGCGCCGCGTGCCGCATGCGCGTCCCGCGGGAGGAGCTCGCGCTGGCCCTGGCGACCAAGGACAGCCGCAAGGCGTTCCAGCGCGAGCGCCGCATCAACAACGCGCTGCTGGCCGATGCGCTGCGCGCAGGCCTGCGCCGCGCCGTGGCCGACGCCGAGCGCGCCAAGGCGCTGTCGGGCCTCGAGCTGTCGCTCGCGCGCGCAGCGATCGACCGGCTGCCGGTCGGCGCCCTGCTGGACATCGCCCGCAACGGCGAGCTGCAGCAGGCCCTCAAGGGCCTGCTCGGCGGTTAGGTTCCTCACCGTGGCGCCGCCCGATCATCCACCGGCAGGGTCCGGCCGCCACCTGTGGGCGCTGCTCGCCGCCCTGGGCGGCATCCTCGTGGGCCGGCTCAGCCGGGTCCCCGGGCTGCGAATGACGGTGCGCCCGGTGCTCGCCCTGCTCGGGGCCGGTGTCGTGGCCGTGCTCGCGCACCGACAGGGGACGCGCGCGGCCGCCACCGCGGTACCGCCCGCAGCGCGAACCGGGACGCTCCTGGACCCACGCACGGGGGCCGCGGCGGGCGTCCCCCCCGAGGCGCAGCCGCCGTCCGCCGGCGATCCCGGCTCCCACGCCGGACGCGCGTCCCGACGCTTCGCCGAGCTCGTCGTCCGCGCACGGGTCGCCGTCGTCGTCGGCTGGATCGCCGTGGCGGTCGGGGTGAGCTTCGGCCTGCCGTCGATCCGCGACGCGCAGGTCGGCGCGCTCGGTGACCTCGTGCCCGCCGGCGCCAAGGCCATCACCACCGAGGAGCGCTCGGCCGAGCTGTTCCGGTTTCCCGTGCTCAGCCGCACGATCGTCGTCGCCCGGGACGCGGGCGGCATCTCCGCGGCCAGCCAGGGCCTCATCCTGCGCAGCACCTTTGCGCTGGACCTCGGCGACCTGCCCAAGCTCGCTCAGACCCGCGGCTACCCGATCACTAACGCGTTCGGCGCCGCGCCGCTGATCCGGGAACGCTCGACCACCACCCTGCTGCCGCTGCTGTTCCCGCCCAGCGTGGGGCAGAACGGGCGCGTCGGGGCCGCCGAGGAGTTCGCCGAGAGCTACGTCCGGCCCGCCGCGCCCGGCGCGCGGGTCGGGGTCACCGGGGCGATCGCCGCGCGCGGCGAGCAGGCCGACGTCATCTCCGAGAACCTGCCGCTCGTCGAGCTGGCGACCGTGCTGTTCGTGCTCATCGCCGTCGGCCTGTACTTCCGGGCCGCCCTGGCCCCGCTCATCAACCTCGTCACCGTCGCGCTGGCCTACCTGATCGCGATCCGCCTGGTGGCCACGCTGGGCAAGCTGGTGGGCGTCTCGGTGCCCAGCGAGGTGCAGCCGATCGTCGTGGCCCTGCTGTTCGGGGTGGTGACCGACTACTCGCTGTTCTTCCTCTCGCGCTTCCGCCGCCGCCTGGCCGAGGGCGATGAGCCCGCGGCCGCCGCCGTGCGCACCACCGCCGAGCTGGCGCCGATCATCCTCACCTGCGGCCTCGCCGTCGCCGCCGCCAGCGGGGTGCTCGTCGTCGCCGATCTGGGCTTCCTGCAGGCCTTCGGCCCCGGCATGGCGATGGCCGTGCTCGTAGCTCTGGCGGTGTCGATGACCTTCATTCCCGCGACCCTCGCGCTGCTCGGGCGAGCGCTGTTCTGGCCTCGGGTCCCCAGCCCGGCCGTCCGGGAGGCGGTGACGGCCCCCAAGCGGGGCGTCGCCTACCGGGTCGTGTCCGTCGCGGTCGCCGCGCCGCGCCGCACGATCGCCGGCTGCGTCGTCGCCCTGGCGGTCATGAGCGTCGGCCTGGCGGGCATCAGCCTGGGCAACCCGCTGATCCGCGGGCTGCCGCCGGACAGCGGGGCCCGCGTCGCCTACGAGCAGGCCAGCCGCGGCTTCGTCCCCGGCATCCTCTCCCCGACCACCCTCATCGTCGAGCAGCCTGGGATCACCCGTCGCCGGGCCGCGCTCTCGCAGTTCCAGCGTCTGCTGAAGGCCCAGCCCGGGGTCGCGGAGGTGATCGGGCCGGGCTCCAACCCCACCGGGCTGGTCCTCGGCGGCGTCCTGGCGCGCAACACGAACGCCGCGCGCTACGTCATCGTGCTCAAGGCCGACCCGCTCGGGGCCGGCGCGGTCGAGCGCATCCGCCGCCTGGAGCGCCGCCTGGACGGCCTGCTCCTGCGGGCGGGCCTGGGCGAGGCGCAGGCCAGCCTGGCGGGGGACACCGCCCTGTCCCGGGAGACGATCGACGGAACCGTCGACGACCTCTCGCGCGTCGTGCCCGCCGTCCTCATCGCCGTCCTGCTCGTGCTCGTCCTGTTCCTGCGCGCGCTCGTGGCGCCGCTGTACCTCATCGCCGCCGCCGCGCTGGGGCCGCTGGCCGCCCTCGGGCTCACCGTCGTGTTCTTCCAGGGCATCCTCGGCCACGGCGAGCTGACCTACTACGTGCCCGTCGCGGCCGGCGTGCTGCTCGTCGCGCTGGGCTCGGACTACAACATCTTCCTGGTGGGACGCGTGTGGGACGAGGCCCAGCGCCTGCCGCTGAACGAGGCGGTGATCACCGCCGGGGCCGGCGCCGCGCGCGCCATCTCCGCCGCCGGCGTCGTGCTGGCGGTCTCCTTCGGGGCGATGGCCCTCGTCCCGATCGGCGCGTTCCGCGAGCTGGCGTTCGTGATGGCGGTCGGCCTGCTCATCGACGCCTTCCTCGTGCGGACGATCCTCGTTCCCGCCGTCATCTCGCTCGTGGGCTACCGCAGCGGGTGGCCCGGCCGGCGGCTGCGGCGGCGGCCGGCCCTGCCGCCGGTCGGCGCGGTGCCCGGCGGCTGATCGCGCCGACGACACACCGGGTGATCCGGCGTCCGGCGCAGACCGTAGATTGCAGACGATGGTCCGAGGGCCCCGAAAGGGGCCCTCGCGCGTTCCGGCCACGCTCTCCGGAAATCGCTATAGGCTGCGCAGACTTCCCGTGGGTCGTCGGCCGCGCTCGAGATGCACGGACGCCTCCTTGTGATATCCGCGCTGGTGGCGGCCCTCCTCGCCGCGGGTGCCCCGATCGCGGGGGCGTACACGCACCCGCGACGGTCGGCCCACGCGGCCAGGGCCAAGGTCAAGACGAAGAAGAAGGCCAAGCTCCTGGGCACGCTCGGGCTCACCGTCCTTTCCGGCCGCCCGGACCTGGTCTCGGGCGGCGACGCCCTCGTGCAGGTCGTCGTCCCGGACCGCATCCGCGCCTCCACCCTGCGCGTCACCCTCGCCGGGCGGGACGTCACCGGCGACTTCGCCCTCCGCGCCGACGGGCGCCGAGTCGCCCGCCTGGAAGGGTCGCCGGTCGGGTCAAGCCGCCTGGTGGCCCGTGCCACCCGTGCTCGGTCCGCGGTAGCCAAGCTCGTCGACCACCCGAGCGGCGGCCCCGTGTTCGCGGGCCCGCAGACCGCCGCCTGGGGCTGCCCGGCCGGGACCACCGGGCCGCAGTGCGACGCGCCACCGCGCTACGACCTCGCCTACCAGCCCGCGGGCGGCCGCGACTTCAAGCCCTACGACCCCTCAAACCCGCCGGACGACGTGGCATCACGACCACCGACCGCGGCGTGACGGTCCCGTTCGTCATCCGCACCGAGACCGGTTTCCTGGACCGCGACCAGTACCGGATCACCACGCTCGTCCAGCCCGGGCAGGCGTGGGAGCCATGGGCGCCCCAGCGGCAGTTCAACGGCAAGCTGCTCATCACCCACGGCTCGGGCTGCGGGGTCGAGTACCAGTACGGCAACGCGCCGAGCACGACCCTGGACACCGCACCGGTGGACCGCGGCCTCATCGGCAGAAGCCCGACCGTCGCGCTGTCCCGCGGGTTTGCCGTGCTGTTGACCGCGCTGGGGGACTCCGGGCACAACTGCCACCTCGTGACCCAGGCCGAGTCGCTGGTCATGGCCAAGGAGCGCTTTGTCGAGCGCTACGGCGAGCTGCGCTACACGATCGGCATGGGCTGCTCGGGGGGCTCGATCGCGCTGCAGCAGGTGGCCAACGCCTACCCGGGCATCTACGACGGGCTGGTGCCCCAGTGCTCGTTCCCGGACGCGTGGTCCACCGGCAGCCAGCTCCTGGACCTCCACATCCTGCGCGGCCACCTGGAGCACGGCGATCGAGGCGACACGAGCGCGCGGTCATTGCCGGCCAAGGTCATCGCCGACCGGCCCGCCGACGTCGGCGACACCTGCGAGGCGACGGCAGGCGGCAAGGTGACCGACGCGAACTGCCCGCTCGTCGCCCGGACCTACGCCAGCCCGCGCATGGTCGCCGGGGACAGCATCGCCACCACGACGAACAAGTGCGCCCTGAAACCCCTGCGCCGCGAGGACTACAGCGTCGCCTTCACCGACGGCCAGTGGGCGCAGCTGCGCGGAGCCGTCCCAATCGGCGTGTGCGACTTCTCGGTGCCAGGGATCGACGAGGCGCCGTCGGTGCCGTGGCAGACCTACTCGGACTCCGTCGGGGGGCCGGCCGCTTCCGGCGGTGTCCCGGTCGGCCCCCGGAGGCCGGGTTCCGCGGCCAACTGCGTCGCCGAGAGCGGAATGTCACCCAGGGGTGGGCACAGATCCGGGTTGGCGCCGCACGTTCCCCGATGCTATGCCCAGGAAGGTGCGGCACGGGCTCAGCGGTCAGTTCGTGCGCTACCCCCGCCCACCCATCACAGCGACTCCGACCCAATCGATATCAGCGGTGCGGGCCGGCCACCTCGACGACGACCCGGACGACGGTCACCGTGCCGAGGATCCGGCGCCACGCGTTGTCGCCCCGCATGAGCTCGTCCGCGCCCCACACGGCCAGCGCGACCCGGGAGGCCGCGCCGGCGTAGGCCCGGACGTCACCGCTACCCGCGCGGGCGGCCACGAGGGACGCGATCCCGGCGGTGGCCAGCGGGGCGTTGGGGAACTGGGCGACGGGGTAGGCGGCGGGCCAGCCGCGCTGCCCGCGGCGCCAGGCGGCGGCCAGGTGGGAGCGGTTCATCGGCAGACCCTCCCACACCGCGGGCGCGGCGCGGCGCGGGAACCGCAGGGTCAGGCCGCCAGCCGACGGGGCAGCAGCGCCGAGTCCGGCCACGCCCGCAATCCACGGGGCTCGGCGAGCAGCTCGAGCATGAGCGCCGTGTCGGCGATCGCCACGCCGGTGAGGTGCTCGTCGCGCTGCGCGAAGTCGGCGACGATCGCCCCCACCGCCGCCGCGTAGACGACGGCGTCGCCCGCGGCCAGGGCCTCTACGGCCGCGGCCGCGCGGACGAACGCGGGGCCGTCCCCGGCACACATCTGCGCGGTCGCGGTCACGACCGTCGCGTGGTCGCCACAGACCAGCGCGGCGACCGCCCGCGCGTAGGCCGCCGGCGGCGATGTGGCGGCGTCGGGCAGCTGACCGCGGACGTACGCGGCGACCGCGGTGGCGTCCTGCGCGATGACCGCCGCCTTCAGCGCCCCGATCAGCCGCCCGTAGCTCTCGGGGGGCGCCGCCTCCCACGACTCGCGGTAGCGGACGGCCGCCTCGCGCATCGCCGCGTGCGCGCCCGGCCCGCCGTCCAGGAGCGCCCGGTGGCCACGGGCCTCGGCCGCGATCGCGGCAAGCAGCAGCTCCTTGTGCGGGCCGTCCGGCAGGGACACGCCGGCGAGCATACGCGGCCCGCCGCGGAGCCCGCCGCCCACGCTGGACCTCGCCTCGGTGGTGCGCGTCGTCGAGGTGCTCGGGGCCGCGCCCGCTATGGTGCCGGCCGGCGGTCAGCGCACAGGCGGACGGGCAGCACCTTGAGCTGGTTGGCGAACGGCGACTCGACGTACCGCGGCTCGCCCGCCAGGGTCATCGCCGGGTAGCGGGCGAGCGTCCGCGCGAAGAGCAGGCGCAGCTCCAGGCGGGCCAGCGCCGTGCCCAGGCAGAAGTGCCGGCCACCGGCCCCGAAGGCCTGGTGCTCGGGATGGCGCTCCACGTCGAAGCGATCGGGATCCTCGTAGCGCGCCGGGTCGCGCCCGGACGACGCGTACCACATGACCACCGCGTCCCCCTCCCGGATCGGCTGCCCGTGCAGCTCGCAGTCGCGCGTGGCCGTGCGCCGGAAGTGGCCGAAGGCCGGGAACATCCGCAGCGACTCCTCCACCACGCCGGACACGAGCGACGGGTCGTCCAGCACCTTGGCGCGCTGGTCGGGGTGCTCGATGAGGGCGCGCATGCCGCTGCAGTAGGTGGCCTTCGTCGAGTCGTTGCCTGCGGCGAGCAGCAGGAAGAAGCCCATGACGATCTCGTGCTCCTCCAGACGGTGGCCGTCGACCTCGGCGTGCACGAGCACGCTGGTCAGGTCCTCGGTCGGCCGCTCGCGGCGCTCGGCGATGAGCACGCGGCAGCGCTCGAAGATCTCCGGGACGTCACGCTGCATGACGACCTGCACACCCTCGGGATTGAGATCCGGGTCGCCGGCTCCGAGGATGGTGCTCATCAACCGCGCCCACAACGCGTCGTCCTGCGGCGGGATGCCCAGGAAGCGGCCGATGACGCGCGAGACGACCGGCTGGGCGACGTCGGCGACCAGGTCGCAGGCCTCGCGACCCGCCAGTCCGTCCAGGACGTCGTCGACGATGGCCCGGATCGTCGGCTCGTGGTCGGCGATCCGCTTCGGGGTGAACCCGCGCTGGAACAGCGCCTTCAGGCGGTCGTGCTTGGGCGGGTCCATCCCGATGAACATCGCCCGCGTGAGCTCCAGGGGCATGACCGCGTCGCTGATCGCGGTGATCCCGCCGCGCTCGGAGGAGTAGGTCGCCCAGTCGCGGCTGACGGTGTGGATGTCCTCCTGCGTGGTCACCGACCAGAAGCCCGACTCGCCGGGATACTCGGCGAACCCGCCGCTCCAATGGACGGGGCAGCGGGCGCGCAGGTCGGCGAAGACGGCGTGCGGCGGGCCGTCGTGCCACAGCTCGCGGTCGCACACCTGCAGGGTGTCCAGGTCGGTGCGGTCGTCGTCGGTCAGCATCGGAGGCCTCGGTCGCGGTCGGTTTCGCTGCTTCGCCCGACCCTACCCCGGGACTGGCCGGCTGGCCAAAGACCTGGTTTTGGTGCCCTGCCCCCGACCCGCGACCGCTCAGCGGAGGATCCGCACGTCGCTCGTCAGGAAGGCGGCCAGGGCGAACCAGAACTGCTGGTCGCCGGCGACCGGCGGCAGGCGCATCCCCGTGGCGGGCCCCGAGACCGCGCGGCCGGTGAGGTCCCGGACCGTGCCGTCCCGCCCACGGAAGCGGCCGGGGTCACCCGTCGCGCGCAGGCGCACGGGCGTGCCCGTCCCGCCCGGCCGTGGGTCAAAGAGCGCGGCGGTGCCCACGTCGTCCGAGTCGCCGATGCGCTCGGCGTCCAGCGCCGACTTGACCCCGGGGGCCTACAGCGAGACGACGGGCCGCCCGAAGGCGATGGTCTCGTGCCAAATGAGGATGCGCAGCGGATAGGCCTTCGTCGTCTTCGGGCCGCGGACGACGAGGACGGGCTCCTGGGGCGCCAGGCGCTCGGCCGCCGCGGCGACGGTCTGGAAGCGCGGCTCGTCGATGGCCGGGATGCCGTCCTTGCCGGGGCCGCCGGAGCGGATCTCCGTCAGCGGAACGGTGTGCTTGGCGAAGGCGGTCTTCCACTCACCGGTCCGGACGCCGCGCTCGGCGAGGACGCTCGCGGCCTTCGCGGCGGCCGGGGACGCCCCGTCGGGACGCCGGCGTTTCCGCTCCCGCAGCCGGGGACGGTGACAGGACGCCGACGATCAGCGCCGGGAGGATCCGTGTCGGCGGCACGCAGGTTCAGACCGACTCAGCCCGCGTACGGTTCGCCGGCTGCGTCAGCCGTCCGGCGCGTCGGGGAGGTAGGCGTCGACGGCCTCGCGGACGGCCAGGCGCGCCCGGTGCAGGCGGCTCTTGAACGCCGCCTCGCCCAGGTCCATGGCGGCGGCGGCCTCGGTCGTGCTCAGCCCCTCGACGTCCCGCAGCACGAGGGGGGCGCGGTAGGCGGGCTCGAGGCTGCGGATGGCGTGCTCCAGCGCCGAGCGCAGGTCGTGATGCTCCAGCGATGCGGCGGGGCCCAGCCCGGGGTGGACGGGCTCCTGCGGGTGGTCCTCCAGCGAGACGACGGAGGCGCGGGCGGCCCGGCGCGACGTGAGCCGGTGCGCCTCGTTGACGCCGATCCGGTACAGCCAGGTGAAGAACTGGCTGTCGCCCTTGAAGCGGCCGATCGACCGCCACGCGCGCAGGAACGCCTCCTGGGTGGCCTCCTCGGCCTCGTGGGGGTCGTCCACCAGTCGGCGGACGACGGCGTGCAGGCGGTCGGCGTGGCGGCGGACGAGGTCCTCGAAGGCGGCCTGGTCGCCGTGCTGGACGCGCCGGACGAGGTCGGCGTCACCGGCGTCGGGCGCAGGTGCGGGTGCGGATCCCGCGGTCATCGGCGTCCCCGCATGGACATGGGCGACAGCTTCGCAGGACACGCGGCGCACGGGGGCACCCGGGGTGGCGCTCATGCCTGGTGGTGCCCGCTCGGACCGGCGGGCGGGGTACCCGTCCCGGTCTCGCGGCGCAGCACGTCCAGGACGCCGGGGACGACCGAGGCCCCGGGATCCTGCTCGCCCGCTGCGATGGTGCGCAGCGCGGCGCGCATCCGGATGACGCCGCGCAGCATCGGCCCGCACTCGGGGCACTCGTCGACGTGGCGGGCGAAACGCGCCTTCTGCCGAGGGCTGAGCGTCCCGTCGATCGCGTCGGGCATCCGTCGCTGGGCGAAACGGTGGTCGCGCATCATCGTGCTCCAGGGCCACACGTCAGGTCTGACCCGCCCGTGCGGCGGACGATTCACCGACGGCACGCCGCCGCAGACCGGTGCGCGAGGCGCCCGTGCTGGACATCGGCGGGCGGATCTGATCTGGTCGCCCCGTGCTGGACACCCGGGTCAGGGCGCTGTACCGCGCCCCCATGGAACGTGCGGCCGCGCGGGTGTCGGCCGCAGGCATCGCGGCCGGCGCGGTCACCGCGGCCGGGCTGGCCGTGGGCATCGCCGCGTGCGTGGCGGCCGCGCTGGCGGTGTGGCCGTTGGCGCTGGGGCTGTGGCTGGCCAACCGGACGCTGGACGGTTTGGACGGGGCGGTCGCCCGGCTGCGCGGGCCGTCGGACCTCGGCGGGATGCTGGACTTCGTCGCCGACTTCGTGGTCTACGGCGGCTTCGTCGTCGCCGTGGGGATCGCGGTCGATGATGCGCGGGTGGCCTGCCTGGTGCTGCTCGCCGTCTACCTCGTCAACAACGTCGCGCTGCTGAGCTTCGCCTCCCTGGTGGAGAAGCGCGGCCTGGACTTCGGTGACGAGCGCTCGCTGCGCTTCACCATCGGGCTGACCGAGGGGACCGAGACGGTGCTTGCCTACGCGGCGTTCTGCGTGGTGCCCGCCCACGCGGGCACGGTGGCCTGGGTGTTCGCCGCCATGGTCGCGGTCACCCTGGCCCAGCGGGTCCGTCTGGCCGTCGTGACGCTGCGTTGAGCGCGCGTCGGGCGGCTGCGCGGAACCTCGCGAACATCAGTCAGGCAGCAGCGAGCCTCCGCGCGGCGCGCGTCCGGACGCTGATCGTGCCCACGCCCGACCGGGCAGGACGCGCGTTCGGCCTGTTCGCGCCGGCCAGCCTTGCGTCCGCGGCCGCTCAGACCTCGGTGACGTGCACCGGGACGGCGAAGCCCTTGATCCGGCGCGCGAACGGCAGCGGACGAGCGAGGGTTCAGCGCCGCCACGCCAGCACCCGGGCGAGCGCGAGGACCGGTTTGAGCGCCCGCCGCACCGTCGGGGTGTTGAACTTCTCGCGCAGGTGCTCGTCGGCGGCGTGGGACGAGGCCTCCGCGTACGTGGGGTAGGCGTGCACGGTCTGCGAGACGCGCTCGAGCTTCTCGCCGGCCTCGATCCACGCGGTCAGCTCGGCGATCGACTCCCCCGCCCCCCGGCCCACGAGCGTCGCGCCGACCAGCCGACCCCGCTTGTCGCCGACGAGCAGGGCCGAGCCGACCACCTGGCCCGCGGTGACCGCCCGATCGACCTTGTCGTAGCCCGCGCGCGCAAGGACGACGTCGTCACCGTCCTCCGCGCGGGCCTGCGCCTCGGTCAGGCCGACGTGCGCGACCTCCGGGTCGGTGAAGGTCACCCACGGGATCGCCGCCCGGTCCGCGCGTCGGCGCAGCCCGAACAGCGCGTTCAGCGTGGCCACGCGCGCGTGGAGGGCGGCCACGTGGGTGAAGGCCAGCTGGCCGGCGACGTCCCCGACGGCGAAGATCCGCCGGCCCGTCGTGCGCATCGTGGCG
The DNA here is from genome assembly GCA_038234375.1 of Solirubrobacterales bacterium. GTDB lineage: Bacteria > Actinomycetota > Thermoleophilia > Solirubrobacterales > Solirubrobacteraceae > Paraconexibacter. Next base: position 16,852 of record JBBSUL010000004.1, read on the forward strand.
TCCACCCGCACCGAGCCGTCGTCGTCGAGCTCAACCCCCACCGTGTCCAGCCCCAGGTCGGCGGTGCGCGGCCGGCGTCCCGCGGCCACGAGCACCCGGTCGGCCACCACGTCGCCCGGCCGGGGCCCCCCGACGGACACCGTCACCAACCCGTCGGCTCCGCGCACGACCCGCTCCAGCGAGGCGTCGAGGCGCAGGTCGATCCCCTCCGCCTCCAGCACCCCGGCCAGCAGCGCCGAGGCGTCCGGCTCCTCGCGCGGCAGGACGCGGTCGGCCATGTCCACGATCGTCACCTGCGAGCCCAGGCGCGCGAACGCCTGGCCCAGCTCGCAGCCGATCGGCCCGGCCCCCACCACGACCAGCCGCGCCGGCAGCTCGTGCAGGTCCCACACCGTCTCGTTGGTCAGCGGATCCGCGTCGGCCAGCCCGTCGACGGGCGGCAGCACGGGCTCCGAGCCGGTCGCGACGATCGCGCTGCGGTAGCGCAGGCGCTGCTCGCCAACCGCGACCTGCCCAGGGGCGACGAACCGCCCCGTCCCGCGCACGACGGTGACGCCCTCGCGCTCCAGCCGCTCGGGCGAGTCGTGCGGCGCGATCTGCGCCTGCGCTGAGCGAACGTGCTCCATCACTCGCGCCAGGTCGACCGGCGCCGCGCTCGAGGTCAGCCCCAGCCGCTCGGCATGTGCCATCTCGTGCTGCAGGTTGGCGGCGGCGATCAGGGACTTGGACGGCACGCACCCGGTCCACAGGCAGTCCCCACCCGTTCGGTCGTGCTCGACGAGGGCCACCCGGGCGCCCGTGCCGGCGGCGATCAGTGCGGCGACGAGGCCGCCGGTGCCGCCGCCGAGGAGGACGAGGTCATAGCGCTTGGTACGGGACATGGGTGATGGGACCTCGGTCGGGCGGCGGACGGTTCGCCGCGGCGGCGCGGCGGACGGGACAGGAGGCAGGGGACGAGGTCACGAGGATGGCAGGCGCCAGGCGCGCTCGGGCACGAGGTCCACGCCGACCTCGGCGCCGGCGGCCGGGGCCTCACGCGGATCCACGTGCGCGTGGACGGTGTGCCCGTCGGCGTCCTCGAGGACGAGGCGGACGTGGTCCCCGCGGTAGACGGCCTCGCGCACCGTCGCGCGGCGCGACGCCGCCGGGTCCAGGCGCACGTGCTCAGGCCGGATCGCCAGGGTCCCGCCGGACCCGTCGGGGATGAGGTTGGCCACCCCGAAGAAGCGGGCGACGGCGGCGGTGCACGGGCGCTCGAACAGGGCGCGCGGCTCGTCGTGCTGGACGATGCGCCCTTCGAGCATGAGCGCGACGCGCTGGCCGAGCTCGGCGGCCTCGGCGCGGTCGTGGGTGACCACGACCGTCGTGACCCGCCGCTGCTCTTGCAAGTCGACGATCATGCGCCGCAGGTCGCCGCGGCGTCCAGGGTCCAGGGCGGCCAGCGGCTCGTCGAGCAGCAGCAGCCGGGGGCTGCCGCTGAGCGCCCGGGCCAGCGCGACGCGCTGCTGCTCGCCGCCGGACAGCCCGGCGATACGCCGGTCGGCCAGCGCGGACAGCCCCACCTCGGCCAGGCGCTCGGACGCCACCCGGCGCCGCTGTGCCTTGGCCACACCCGCCGCGCGCAGCGGCAGCGCGACGTTGTCCAGGACGTCCAGGTGCCCGAGCAGCCGGGGCTCCTGGAAGACGACGGCGATCCCGCGGCGGTGGGTCGCCACGCCGTCGATGCGTGCGCCGCCGAGCGCGATGGCGCCGCGATCGATCGCCTCCAGGCCGGCGATCGCCCGCAGCAGCGTCGTCTTGCCCGCCCCCGACGGGCCGACGAGCGCGGTGCGCGTGCCGGCCTCGACGTGCAGGTCCAGGTCGCGCAGGACGGGGCTGCCGCCGGGGGACACGCTGATCTGCTCGCAGCGCAGATGGGCCCCGCCGGTCTCGGACGGCAGCTCGTCGTCGATTGCGCCGGTCACAGCGGCGTCCTTCCCGCCCGCACCGCCACGGTGAGCGCGACGATCGCGGGCGCGAGGAACAGCAGGGCCAGGGTCGCGGCGACCTGCGGGTCGGGGCCGACGAACGGCAGCAGCACGATCGGCAGCATCGGGCGTCCCGCCCCCACCGCCAGGCTCGTGCCGTAGTCGCCCCAGGAGACCAGGAAGCCCAGCAGGGTGGCGGCCGCGACGGTGGGCGCCGCCGACGGGAGGGTGACGAGGGCGAAGCGCCGCCACGGCGACAGGCCGATCGTCGAGGCCATGTCCTCAAGCTCGGTCAGGCGCGGGCCGAACCCCGACAGCAGCACGACGACGACGTAGGGCAGCACGAAGGTCAGGTGGCCGACGACGAGCGCGAGGACGCTGCCGTCCAGGCCGATGCGGATGAGCCATTCGTTCAGGCCGCTGCCCACCGCGTAGCTGGGGACGAGCAGCGGCATGGCCAGCAGCAGGAACACCGGCCCGGGGCGCCGCAGGCGCCGCTCGCCGAGGACGCGCGCGGCGGGCCAGGCGATCAGCAGGGCCACCGTCACGGTGACCAGCGCCACCTCCAGCGAGTTGGTGAACGCGGTGCCCGCGGTGCCGCTGAACGCGATCCGCACACCACGCAGCCCGAACTGCTGGGGCGCCAGCGCCGGGGCGCGCCACTCGTCGGCGAACGCGCGCACGACGAGGGTCAGCATGGGCAGCGCGACGAGCGCGCCGACGAGCGCGGTCCCCCGCCGGCCGGCGCGTGCGGGCCGGCCGGGCGGCCGGACGCGACGGCGGCCGGCCAAAGCGACCGCCGACCCGGCGGCGGACTGCGCGCGGCGCCCCAGGCTCAGGCCGATCTCAGGCACCCTGCGGATCCCGGGCCGCGCGGACGATGACCGCCGCGAGCACAATCGACACGAGCGAGGACACAAGCAGTGCCGCGGCCGCGGTGGACTGCCCGCTGATGAGGTCGCCCTGGGTGCTGGAGAAGGCGTACTCGGCGATCGTCTGCGGGTAGCTCGGGCCGACGGCCAGCGGCACCTCGAACGCCCCCATGGCGTAGGCGAAGACCGGGGTGCAGCCGATCACGAGCGGACCACGGATCGTCGGCCACGTCACCCAGCGCAGGCGCTGGACCGGGGACAGCCCCAGGGCGGCGGCGGCCTCATCGCGCTCGGTGTGCCCGCGGCCCAGCGCCGCGAGCATGAGGATGAGGAGGAACGGCGCCTCCTTGTAGACGTACACGGCGACGATCCCCAGACCGTGGGTGTCCCGGATGAACGTGAACGGCAGGCCGCCGAGGAGCCGCTCGGCCAGCCCCCCGGGCGCCAGCCACAGCACGGCGAGGACGGCGACGAACAGGTGGGGCACGGGAACCGGCAGCGCGAGCAGGGAGCGCACGAGCGTGCCGCTGCGCCGCGCGCGCAGAGCCACCGCGACGGCGACGCCCGCCGCCAGCAGGGTGCTCAGCGCCGCGGTCCGCAGCGTGAAGAGCACCGCGTCGCGGAACTCGGGGGCGGCGAGCAGGTCCCGCCACGCCTGCAGCGTCGCCGGCCCGCCGAGCGGCGTCACGCTCGCGCGCACTGCGCCCGCCAGGGCGCCGCCGAACAGCACGACGACGGCCAGCGTGGCGGGAGCCAGCGCCAGCGCGTCGCGCCGCCGGGTACGCGACCACAGGTGACCGGAGGCCGCTACCGCAGCACCTCGCGCATCCAGCGCTTCTCCAGCGGCGCGACCTTGGAGGCCGCGAGCTCCTGCAGCGGCTTGCCGAAGTCCTTCAGCAGGAAGGGGCTGTCGGTGACCGCCGCGAACTTCTGCCCGAAGGCCCCGACCTTGGAGAGGTCCAGGACGGTCGGGTTGCCGATCGACGTCGGGGCCGCCTTGGCGGCCTGCTGCGCGGGGCTGAGCAGCAGGTCGGCGACGACCTGCGCGGCGGCCGGGTGCGCGGCGTCGGCGGGGATCGTCACGTAGCTGACGTTCTGCAGCGCCCCGCTGTCCAGGACGAACGGCCGCGCGGTCTTGGGCACCTGGCCCTTGCTCACCGCGGAGTCCAGGAACGAGGAGTCGTAGGACATCGCGAAGTCGAGCTTGCCGTTGCCGAACAGCGTCGTGAGCTCCGCCTCGCTCTTGGGGTAGGTGTTGCCGTTGCGGTACAGGAACGGCTTGAGCTGCTTGAGGTAGGCGAACGCCGCGTCCTCGCCCTTGGCCTGGACGACCTGGCGCACGAACGCCGACCCGGTGAAGTCCGGGGGCGCCGGGTAGGTCACGCGGCCGGGGTGGGCCTGGGCGTAGGCCAGCAGGTCGTCAAACGTCTTCGGGGGCGCGGGGGTGCGCTTCTGGTCGTAGGCGTAGACGAAGGCGGCGCGCTGCCACGGGGACTCCTGCCCGTCGACGGGGACCTGGAAGTCGGTGTTGATCGACGGGTCCTGCTCGTCGACGAAGCGCCGGGCGTTCGGCAGCCTGCGCGCCCAGTCGCCCTTCAGCCACAGGTCCGCCTTCTTGCCGGCCGCGAAGTTCTCGCCGTTGATCCAGATGAGGTCGACGGCCCCGCCGCTGGTCTTGCCCGCCCGCCGCTCGGAGACCACGCGCTGCACGGCGTCGGCCGTGTCGGTGACCGGCACCCGCTTGATCGTGACGCCGAGCTGCTTGGCGGCGGGGGCGACCGTGTCGTCGATGTAGGAGTTGACCTTGTCGTCGCCGCCGTACAGCCACCAGCGGACGGTCTGGCCGCGGGCCTGCTCGCGGACGGAGGCGAAGTCCGCGGACGCCGCCGGTGTCGTCGCCGACCCGGTGGTGTCCGAGCCGCAGGCGGCGAGCGCCGTGGTGGACACCAGGGCGACGAGGAGCAGCAGGATGCGTCGGGCGGACATGCGACCTCCGGGGAATGGGCAGGCGGGTGCTGTGCCCGACCGATCGGACCCTACCCGCGACGGTTGGGTTCACACACCGGGGACTCGTAGGGTTCTCCGGAGCGCATGCGCCCCGTCGGCGCCCGTGCGACGATCGGAGCATGATCGCGCTCTTCGACGTCAACGGGACGCTGACGGACCCGGCCGGCCTGGGCGAGCCGTGGGACCGCCCCGACCTCGGCCTGCGGGTCCTGCGCAGCGCGGTCCTGTCGTCGATGGCCGCAACGTTGTGCGGGCGCGGCGACGGGCCGTTCGCCGACCACCTGCGCGACGGCTTCGCGCTGGAGGTCGCCGCCGCCGGCCTGGACGCCGCGCGGATCGACGCCGGCCTGCGGCGGGCCAAGGCCCTGGACGCCTACCCCGACGCCGCGCCCGCCGTAGACGCGCTGCGCGCGGCCGGCTTCACGATCGCCGCCCTGACCAACCGCGGCGCCGCGGGCGGGCGGGCGACGCTGGAGGCCGCCGGGCTGGCCGCGCGCTTCGACCACGTCCTCGGCGTGGACGCCATCGGGGTGTTCAAACCCCACCCCGACACCTACGGCCACGCGGTGTCGGCGCTCGGGGTGCCGCCCGACCAGGTCGTGCTCGTGGCCGCGCACGGGTGGGATGTCGACGGCGCCGGTGCCGCCGGCCTGCGGACCGCCTGGGTCTCCCGTGGCGAGCGGGTGCTCGGCCCGGCGCGCGGCACGCCCGACCATCAGGGCGCCGACCTGCTCGAGGTCGCCCACATCCTCGTCGACGCCTACGCCGCCCGGACGTGAGCCAGGCCGGCCCGGAGCCCGCGCGGCCGCCGGGTGACCTTGACCGGGACCTCCGAGGCGCCCTCGCGTACGTCGCACGGCCACAGCACCTGCGGCGTACGCTGCGGATCGCCTTCGTCGTCGGCCTCGTCCTGACGGCCATCAACCAGAGCGCGGTCATCGCGGGTGGGGACGCGACTGCGGCCACCTGGGTCCGGTGCGCCTTGAACTTCGTCGTCCCCTTCGTCGTCTCCAATTTGGGCCTGCTCGGGGGCCGGCCGCGCGCCGGCGCCGGCCGCGAGGAGCCGGAACGCGGGATCGCGTGATTGCGCACCACCCGCGCGGGGAATCCCCTCGACCATGACATCCGACAACGACGAGACCGAGCAGGACAAGACCGAGGCCCCCGCGCCCGACGCCGAGGAGGGGACCAAGTCCGAGAACCTGCAGGAGGAGCAGGAGGCCGCCAAGCAGGAGCTGGCCGAGTTCGAGTCGCAGGACAAGCTGCCGTCGGACCTCAGCGAATGGCCGTCCGGCAAGGCGAAGTTCCTGACCATGGGCAACGAGAGCGACGAGCCCTACGGCGAGGGTCCGACCGGCAAGCTCGGGCCCGCCTCGCTGGAGCGCCACGAGGACGGCTCGATCAGCGTCGGCGGGGAGCTCGTCGACAATCCCGAGGACTACAAGGGCGAGCCCATCCCCGGCGGCCCCACCGACCCGAACTCCGCCGCGCTGCCCGGCGAGGAGACCACCGAGGAGAAGCAGAAGCGCCGCGCGGAGAAGGAAGAGCAGATCCAAGAGTAGTGTAGGAAGAACGCGCCGGTCCCGGGCGGGCCGGCGCGGACGGATGGACGGTTGTCCTGGCTTGACACGGGGTGAGACGATGGATCGCAGTTCTGTCCCCACCGAGGAAGGTCCCTATGAGCACCGCCCCGTCTGCGACCGTCAACGGCCCCAGTCCCCTCAGCCGGTTGTGGGACCGGCAACTCACGCGGTATCCGGCGAATCCGACCAGGTACACGAGCCTGGCGATCGTCGTCCTGGTCACCGTCATCCTGTACTACCAGCTGTACCTGGCCGGCGGGGTCGCGACGAACATCCTCCGCGACCTGGACATGTCGTTCGTGTACTACGTGAACGTCAGCGTGATCGGGTACGCGCTGGGGGCCGTGGCGTCCGTGATCGCCGGCCTGGCCGACCGCTACGGGCGGGCGAACATCGTCACCTTCGGGCTGCTCGTCGTCGGCCTGCTGTGCCTGTTCGCGCTGCCGAACGTCACCTCCAAGGCCGGCTTCGCCGTCGTCTACATCGCGATCGGCTTCGTCGAGGGCATCATCCTCGTGGCCACGCCGGCCCTGGTCCGCGACTTCTCGCCCCAGCTCGGACGCGCGTCGGCAATGGGGTTCTGGACGCTCGGGCCGGTGTTCGGCAGCCTCGTGGTCAGCGTGATCGTGTCCAACTCGTCGGACACGAGCACCTGGCAGGACCAGTACACGCTTGCCGGCGTCATCGGCCTCGTCGTGTTCGTCATCGCGCTCGTGGGTCTGCGTGAGCTCGCGCCCGGGCTGCGCGACCAGCTCATGGTGTCTTCCAAGGACCGCGCGCTGATCGAGGCGCGGGCCAAGGGCCTGGACATCGAGGCGTCGCTGCGCAAGCCCTTCCGGCAGATGCTCCACGGCGACATCCTCGGCTCCGCCCTGGCCATCAGCCTGTTCCTCATCATCTACTACATCGCCGTCGGCTTCTTCCCGATCTTCTTCCAGACCGTGTTCGGCTACAGCCAGTCCAAGGCCAACGCCCTGGGCAACTGGTTCTGGTCCTTCGACGCGGGGGCGCTGATCATCGTCGGCATCCTCTCCGACCGGGCGCGGGTGCGAAAGCCGTTCATGGTCCTAGGAGCCGTCGGGGCGATCATCTTCACGACGATCTTCGCGTTCAAGGCGACGAACGCGGATACGAGCTACTCGACGTTCGTCGTGCTCATCACGCTCATCGCGGTGTCGCTGGGCACCGCGTTCGCCCCGTGGATGGCGAGCTTCACCGAGACCGTCGAGCGCCGCAACCCGGCGCTGACCGCGACCGGCCTGGCGGTCTGGGGGCTGGTCATCCGCGTGGTCATCGCCGTCTCGATCTTCTTCGTCCCCAAGATCGTGGACACGGTGACGCCGCTCGTCGAGAAGGGCCCGATCGTGCAGGCCGTCCTCGCCGACCCGACCCCGGTCGGCAAAACGACCGTCGGCAAGGTCGCCACGGCGGCCAGCGAGAACCCGACGGTGACCGCGAAGCTCGCCGAGATCCAGCAGCGCGACGGCCCGCTGCTGGTCGCGCTGCAGAAGAACCCGGCGGTCGCGACGGCGCTGGCCCAGGCGCAGGCGGCGGGGGCCACACCGACCGCCGCGCAGCTGACGCAGATCCGCCAGGCGCTCGGCCCGGCCGCGTTCGCCATCCTCGTCAAGCCGCAGACGCCGGCCGACCTGACCTACCTGCAGACCACGGCGCCGCAGGCCCTCGGGCCCGCGGAGTTCGCGGCGATCAGCGCGCCCAACCCGGCGCTGGAGAAGGGGTTGGCCACGTTGCAGGCCGAAGGCCCCGAAGTCCAGGCCGCTGCTGCCGATTCGCCCAAACAGTGGCGCACGCAGTTCCTCATCGGCGCGGCCGGCCAGGTCGTGTTCATCCCGCTGATCTTCCTCATGGCCGGGTTCTGGGACCCGCGCAAGGCCAAGGCCGCCGAGGAGGAGCACGAGGCGCTGGTCGAGGCGGAGATGGCCAAGCTCGGGACTCCGGCAGAGCCCGCGACGGCCTGACCGGGCGATCGCGGCGCCGGCGCCGGGGGTCGGCGCCGGCGCTGCGTCGTCGCTGCGTCGTCGCGGCGACGCCGGGCGCCCGGAATGTGAACGGAGCTTCAGTGCTGCACTACGACACCGAGCCTCCACCCACTTCCGACCGCCTGCCCCCCGGAATGTGAACGGAGCTTCAGTGCTGTAGGACGACATCGAAGCTCCGCGCAGCCGGGGTCTGGCGTGGGCGGCGAGGTCCAGGCGACCAAGCGTCCGGCGATGAGTTCGGGCCGCGCATGCCGTCCTAGCCTGGACCGTGGAACCGGCCAACACCCCACCGAGCGGCACGCACCCGGCCGGGGCCACCCTGATGGTGGTCGTCGGCGACGGGACCCGGCGTATCGTCGGACGGGTGCCCGACCGCGGTGCCGATCTGGCCCTCGTCGACCTCCTCGCGCGAACGGCGCTGCTCGCCCGGCGCGCGGGCGGCCGACTGGCCGTCCGCGGGGCGTCGGCGCAGCTACGCGGGCTGCTGGACCTCGCCGGCCTCGCTGAGCTCCTCGCCGACCAGGAACGGGGGGAGGCCGAAGTCGGGAAAGCGCTCGGGGTAGATGAAGTGGTGCAGGCCGGTGATCGCCCCGTCTGAGGTCTCCAGCAGGACGATGGCCCACGGCTCGTAGCGTCCGCCGGCGGCCGGGTTGTAGACGCCCACCGCGGGGCCGCCGTTGGCCGAGGTGACCCGTAGGCGCGAGCCCTCGCACTTGGCCCCCGTCCCGCGCATGAACGCGGCGACCTGCTCGGGGCCACGCACCCACAGCCCGAACGGCGGCATGGTGAACGACGCGTCCTCGTGCAGGAGCTTCACCAGCGACTCGATGTCGTAGGCCTCGAACGCCGCCACGTACCGGCTCAGGAGCTCCTCTTGGGCGGGGTCGACAGCCGACGGCCCGCCACCGGCGTCCAGGTCCAGGGTGGCCAGCGTGGCGCGGGCACGCTGCAGGGCGCTGTTGACCGAGGCGACCGTGGTCTGCAGGAGCTCGGCGACCTCGGTGGCCTGCCAGCGCAGCACCTCGCGGAGGATGAGCACGGCGCGCTGGCGCGGCGGCAGATGCTGCAGCGCGGCGACGAAGGCCAGGCGCAGCGTGTCGCGAGTCTCGGCGATCTGCGCCGGGTCCGCCTCCGCGGCCGGCAGGCGGTCGTCGGCGATCGGCTGCACCCAGGCGTGCTCGGGCAACCCGGCCCCGAGGGCGCCGTCGGCCGGCGAGTCGGGGCCCATGTCCATCGGCCGGGCGCGCCGCTGCGCCGAGCCGAGCATGTCGAAGCACACGTTGCTGGCGATCCGGAACAGCCACGACTTCAGCGCCGCGCGCTCCTGCAGGCGGTCCTGGGCGCGCCACGCACGGACCAGGGTCTCCTGGACGGCGTCCTCGGCCTCCGAGCCGGAGCCGAGCATCCGGTAGCAGTAGCCCGTCAGCGCGCGGCGGTGCGCGTCGAGCTCGCGGTCGAGGGTGGGGTCCGCCGGCGATCGGGTCGGCATGGTGGTCATCGTAGTCGCGGTTCCCCCGGTTCGTACACGGGTGGCGGGGCATGGGCTCCTGGGTGAGGTCACGGCGTAGACCGCGCGGCGTCCCGGAACTCATCGGTCGCCGGGGAGCGGATGCCCGGGGCGGGCCTGCGCCTCCAGCGCGTGGGCGAGCTCCTCCGCGCGGGCCAGCTGCTCGCGGAGCTCCTCGCAGCGGGTCACCGCCGCCGCCGAGAACGCGGTCAGACGCGCGGTGGCCTCGGCGCGGTCGCCGTCGGTGACGCTCTCGGCGCCCAGGGTCTCGCGCGCTTGCAGCAGCTCGCGCATCTCGGCCACCGTGAACCCGAGCGGCTTCATCTGCTTGATGAGCACCAAACGCTGGACCTGGTCGTCGGTGTAGAGGCGGAAGCCGCCTTCGCTGCGTGCCTCGGGGGCGATGAGCCCCTGCTCCTCGTAGTAGCGCACCGTGCGCAGCGACAGCCCGCACAGCTCGGCGACCTCGCCGATCTGCATACGCTGCGCGTCGGTCACGGGCAGGCGGTGTCGGAGGGCGGCGCCATCGTGACGGCCAGCCTACCGGCCGCGTCCGGTGCCGACCCGTCACTTGACTCGCTCTGTCCGAGCGGAATGACGTTCACCTTCGCCGGGCGGCGTCCGGGACCGCGCAATCCTGCCCGCCGACGACCGCCGGTGCGGCGAAGTGTGCCACGTGTCACACTGGCCGGACAACTCTTCCCTTACGTTCATGTTGGGAGGGCGGCCGACGACAGCTGCCTGACGCGCGCCCGGCCTGCCCCGAGGCCCGACCTCGCCCTCCCGACCCCGCGTCCTCGCGCCCGCCGCCACGGCCCGCGCACCACATTCCCCCTCTTCCCACCGGCCTGCGTGCCCGCCCGCCCTGGAGCCGTTCATGTCCCGTCCCGCTGTGACCCTGCCCGCCCGCCGCGCCCTCCCCGCGCGCCCGACCCTCCCGGACCTGCGCACCCTGCGCGTCGAGGTCCTCGCCGGCCTCGTCGTCGCCCTGGCCCTCATTCCCGAGGCGATCTCGTTCTCGATCATCGCCGGCGTGGACCCGAAGGTCGGCCTCTACGCGTCGTTCACCATGGCGGTGACGATCTCGTTCATGGGCGGCCGCCCGGCGATGATCTCCGCCGCGACCGGGGCGATGGCCCTCGTCGTCGTCTCCCTCGTCAAGGACCACGGCGTCGAGTACCTGCTGGCCGCCACGATCCTCGCGGGCGTCATCCAGGTGGCGCTCGGCCTGCTGCGCGTCCCCCGGCTCATGCGCTTCGTCCCGCGCTCGGTCATGACCGGCTTCGTCAACGCACTGGCCATCCTCATCTTCCTCGCGCAGGTGCCGTACATCGTCGACGGCGGCGGCCTCGGGGTCGCGCTCGTCGCCGGGGGCCTGCTGCTGCTCTTCCTCGTGCCGCGGCTGACGACCGCGGTCCCCGCCCCGCTGATCGCCATCGTCGCGGTGACGGTCCTCGTGGTCGCCGCCGGCCTGGCCGTCCCCGACGTCGGCGACCAGGGCGACCTGCCGAGCGCGCTGCCCTTCCTCGGCGTGCCCCTCGTCCCCTTCACCCTCCAGACGCTGCAGATCGTCCTGCCCTACTCGATCACCCTCGCCGCGGTCGGGCTGCTGGAGTCGCTGATGACCGCCAAGCTCGTGGACGACATCACCGAGACGCCGTCGGACAAGGACCGCGAGGCTCGCGGCCAGGGCGTCGCCAACGTCGTGACCGGCTTCTTCGGCGGCATGGCCGGCTGCGCGATGATCGGCCAGACGATGATCAACGTGAAGACCTCGGGCGCCCGCACGCGCCTGTCGACGTTCATGGCCGGCCTGCTGCTGCTCGTGCTCGTCGTCGGCCTGGGCAGCATCGTGGCGATCATCCCGATGGCCGCCCTCGTCGCCGTGATGATCCTCGTGGCCGTCTCGACCTTCGACTGGCACAGTGTCGCGCCGGCCACGCTGAAGCGGATGCCGCGCGGCGAGACGCTGATCATGGTCCTCACGGTCGTCGCCACGGTCGCCACCCACAACCTGGCGATCGGCGTCGGGGTCGGTGTCCTCACCGCGATGGTGCTGTTCGCCCGCCGCGTGGCGCACCTGGTCGACGTGGAGCGGATCGCCGACCCGGACGGCACGTCGGTGCTCTACGTCGTCACCGGCGAGCTGTTCTTCGCCTCCGACCAGGAGCTCATCGACGCCTTCGACTACGCGGGCGACCCGAGCGAGGTCATCATCGACCTCTCCCGCGCGCACCTGTGGGACGCGTCCGCGGTTGCCGCGCTGGACGCCATCGAGGGCCACTATGCCCGCCGCGACACCCACCTGACGATCACCGGCCTGAACCCCGACTCCGAGGGTCTGCACACCGAGCTGACCGGTCAGCTGACCGGCGCCCACGCCTGAGTGGCGGACGGCCGGCCCGCGGCTCCTGCGCCCTGGAAGTCAGGGCGGGTCGGTGTCCTCCGGCGACGGCACACCGCGGCACAGCGGTCGGCGGGGTGACAAACCCCGCCGACCGGGTACCCCTCGAGGGTGTTCGCCATCGCCTCGCTGCTCGCCGTCGTCGCGGTCTCGCTCGTCATCACGCGCGTGGCGACCGTCATCCTCGTCGCCTCGGGAATGTCCCGCGAGAGCGCGCGCTTCCAGGCCCGGTCGGCGTTCACCGGCGCGGGCTTCACGACGACCGAGTCCGAGGACGTCGTCGCCCACCCCCTGCGCCGGCGCGTGGTGATGACGCTCATGCTGCTGGGCAACGCGGGCATCGTCGCCGCCGCCAGCGGCCTCATCCTCGGCTTCCGCGGCGGTGCCAGCGGCAACGAGGCGCTCCGCGTCCTGGCCCTCGTCGCCGGCCTTCTGGCCATCGTCTCCCTCTCGCGCAACCGGCACGTCGACCGGCGCCTGACCGCCGGGATCAGCCGCCTGCTGCACGAGCACACCGACCTGCCCGGCCAGAACTCGGCGCACCTGCTCGAACTGCCCGAGGACCGCGTCGTGGCCGAGCTCGCGGTCCGCGAGGGCGACCGGCTGGCGGGCCGGACGCTCGCCGACCTGCGCCTGCGCCAGCACGGCGCCACCGTGCTCGGGGTGCAGCCGCCCGGGGCCCCGTACCGCGATGACATCAGCGGCGCCACCACCGTCACCCCGGGCGACACGCTCATCCTCTACACCGACCGCACCGTGCTGCGCGACCTCGACGCACGGCCGGCGCCGCCCCCCGGCGGCGCCACGGGTTCCGGCGCGGGCGGCGATCCTCCCGCAGCCTGACGCTCGTCTCCGAGCGCGGCGGCGTGCACGCGAGCCTGCACGCCGTCGGCCGCGCCCGTCATCGTCGGTCCGGTGCCCCTGCCCCGCCGCCGCCCGCTCGGACCCGTCGCAGTCGCCACCCTGGCCGCGGCGGCGCTGGCGACCGGCTGCGCCGCCGAGGACGTGGGGTCGCTCGGCGTCTCCGTCGTCCGGCCTGCGCCCACGTCGGCTCCTCCGCCAGGGTCGGCCCCCGACCGCGTCGACCCGTTCGCGGACCCCCGGGGCCTGCACCCGTCCCTCACCGCGGTGCCGGAGGCCGGCCTCCCGCGCGCTCGCGCACTCGTGGCCCGGGTGGCCACGAAGGCGTCCCGGGGCCTGCGCGGCTACGAGCGTGAGGAACGCTTCGGCCCCGCGTGGACGGACGACGTCGACGTCGCCTGGGGCCACGACGGCTGCCGCACCCGCGAGCAGATCCTCCAGCGCGACCTGCGCGCCATCACCTTCCGCGCCGGTACGGACGACTGTGTCGTGCTCGACGGCATACTCCTGGAGCCCTACACCGGCCGGACGATCGAGTTCTCCAAGAGCCGGCCGGAGGAGGTCCAGATCGACCACGTCGTCCCCTTGGCCTACGCCTGGTCGCAGGGTGCGGGCGGATGGACGCAGGACCGGCGCCGCGCCCTGGCCAACGACCCGCTGAACCTGCTGGCCGTCGACGGGCCGGCCAATCAGCGCAAGTCCGACTCGGGACCGGCCGGATGGATGCCCGACAACCGCGCCGTGCGCTGCGCCTACGCCGTGCGCTTCGGCCAGGTGGCCATCCGCTACGGACTCCCGGTGACGACTCCGGACCGGTCGGAGATGCGCGCGGCGTGTGGCTGAGCAGATCACCCGTCCCGCGGCACACCCTGCGGCACCACGCAGACCACGCCGGTAGGTTTCGCCGTTCCGCCCAACCCCGGAGGTCACCCAGTGGACTCGTCGGACCCCAACGGCTTTCTCTCAGCGCTCTTCGACCTGAGCTTCACGCAGCTGGTCACCCCGAAGGTGCTGAAGGTCATCTACGTGCTGGCGCTGGTCTTCGGTGGCCTGACCTACTTCGCGTATGTCGTGGTGGCCTTCAACGTCAACTCCGGGCTGGGGGTGTTCGTGCTGTTCATCGCCGGGCCGCTCGGCTTCCTGTTTGCCGCGGTCCTGTGGCGGATGGCCCTGGAGCTGGCGATGTCGATCTTCACCATCGCCGAGAAGGCCACGGCGATCGCCGCCACCCTCGACGCGGGGGGCGGTCCGGACGCCGGGACCCCGCCCGCCGCGGGTTCCTCCAGCGCCCCGCCGCCGCCGCCGCCGTCGCCGCCCGGCTCGCTGCTGGGGTGACCGCACGGCGGTGACCCGGCCCGGGTGACCGCCGCGGGCGGGCGGTTCCTACCTGCCCTTCTTGGTCAGCGTCAGACGGAACACGCGCTCGCACCCGACGAGCCGATCGGTGCTGTCGGCGCGGACGGTGTCACGGCCCGACCCGCAGTTGATCGTCTCCTTGGAGCCGTTGGCAGCGTCGATGACGTCGTTGCCCGACCCACCGGAGTAGTAGTTGCGCCCGTCGGCGCCGTCGATCTTGTCGTTGCCGGGTCCGCCGATCAGGCGGTCCCCGTCCAGGCCGCCGGCGATCCGGTCGTTGCCGCTGCCGCCGCGGATGGTGTCCGCGCCGTCGCCGCCGGAGAGCCGGTCCGAACCCGAGCCGCCCTCGATGACGTCCCTGCCCAGGCCACCCTCGATGTAGTCGATGCCTGACCCGCCGTCGAGCTCGTCGTCGCCGCGGCCGCCGTTGAGGTCGTCGGGGCCGTAGCCGCCGAAGAGCTTGTCGTTGCCCAGTCCGCCGGAGACGAAATCAAAGCCCAGCCCGCCGAAGACCGTGTCGTCGTCGGCACCGCCGGAGAGATCGTCGGGGCCGGCGTCACCGTAGATGGTGTCGCGGCCGCGGCCGCCCTGGATCTCGTCGAAGCCGTCGCCGCCGCGAAGGCAGTCGTCGCCGAGCTGGCCGCTGATGATGTCGTCGCCGCCGTAACCGAGGATCCGATCGGCCGCGCTCGTGCCGGTCAGCGTGTCGGGGTTCGAGGTGCCGAAGATGGCGTTCTGGTCGCCGGTGCTGCAGGTCGGGGCCGCCGCGGCGGCGTTCGAGGCCGCGCCTAACGGGATCACGGCGGCGGCGAGGGCAAGCGCGGGCGCGAGACGGCGCAGGGTCAGACGGTCGGACATGTTTGCTCCGTTCGATGAGGTGGCTCTCATGGGCATATGTCCACTGACCGACCCCGGTAAACGGACCGCTGGCGGTCAGCCGCCGACGACCCGCGCGCGGGCCAGTGTGGCGGCGCCCACCACGCCGGCGTCGTCCCCGAGGGCGGAGGGCAGCCAGGCCAGCTCGGGGTTGGGTCGCAGCATCCACGGGGCGGCGGCCGCGGCGATGCGGTCGGCGAGGTCCTGCCCGAGCTTCTCGGCCAGGCCGCCGCCGACGACCACAAGCTCGACGTCGACGAGGTTGACCACCGACGCGATGCCGATGCCGAGCGTCTCGATCGCCATGTCGAACAGCTGCTTCGCCAGGGCGTCGCCCTCGTCCAGCGCGCGCGCCCAGACCTTGGACGTGAGCTTGGTCTTGCCCTCGTCCTGCTGAATGTCGAAGAGCGATGTCGCGCGACCCGCGTCGACCATCGCCCGGGCGACCGCCTCCATCGACCGCCGCCCGGCGTACGCCTCGACGCACCCGCGCCGCCCGCAGCTGCACAGCGCCCCGCCGGCCCGCACGATGACGTGCCCGATCTCGCCCGCGGCACCGCGCGACCCGTTGTACGGGCGGCCCTCCAAGACGAGCGCGCCCCCGATCCCCGTCCCCATCCACACGCCGAGCACGTCGTCGACCCCGTGGGCGGCGCCCGCGGTCCACTCGCCGAGCAGCCCCACGTTGACGTCGTTGCCCAGCGCGACGGGCACGTCCAGGCGCCGCTCGAGCTCGGCGCCGAGGTCGACGTCGTCGGTCCAGTTGCCCAGGTTGGGGACGGTGAGGACCTCGCCGTCGTGCACGACGCCGGGGATCCCGGCGCCCACCGAGACCGGGTCGGCGTCCAGGGAGCGGACGAGCTCGACGATGGTCTCCAGCACCGCCTCGGGCCCCTCGTCGGGGGTGTTGCGCTTGGCGCGGTCGAGGACCTCGTGATCGCCGTTCACGACCCCGACCTCGATGTTCGTCCCGCCGACGTCCACCCCTGCGACGATCATGTCGGTTCTCCGATCACGGCCGAGGTCACGGTGGTCACTGGTGGATCGTAGTGCGCGGCGACAGGCCCGCACCTGCATCGGGGAGAATGCCCACCATGGCGACCGTCCCGATCGTGCCCACCGTCGACGCGGTCACCGCGGACTGGCTCGGCCAGGCGCTCGACCGGCCGGGCGTCACCGAGGTCCGGACGGAGGCGATCGGCACCGGGCAGATGAGCCAAAGCTACCGCGCGACGTTCCGTGAAGGCGACGGCCCGCCCGAGACGGTAGTCGTCAAGCTCGCCGCCACCGACCCCACCAGCCGCGCCACGGGCGTCGGCATGGGCGCCTATCATCGCGAGGTCGCCTTCTACCGCAACCTCGCGGCCCGGATCGGCGGTCCCGTGCCGGTCTGCCACCTCGCCGCGTACGACGAGGCGGAGGGCTGGTTCACCCTCGTGCTCCAGGACATCTACGCCGCCCACCAGGGCGACCAGGTCGCCGGCTGCAGCGTGGACGAGGCGCGGATCGCCCTGCTCGGGCTTGCGCGCGTCCACGCCCCGGTGCTCGGCGACCTCGCCCTGGGCATGAGTGACTGGCTGAACCTGCCCAGCCCGCTCACCCAGGCGCTGCTGACGCAGCTGCTGCCCGCCTTCCTGGAACGCTACGGCGACCGCATCGCGCCCGAGCACGCCGACGTCTGCCGGCGGTTCGTCCCCTCCTGCGACGGGTGGGCGCAGGACAGCCGCCCGCCGCTCGGTCTCGTTCACGGCGACTACCGTCCGGACAACCTTCTGTTCGCCGGCGACGGCACCTGCGCGGTGGTGGACTGGCAGACGGTGACGTGGGGTTCGACGATGCTCGACGCCGCCTACTTCCTCGGCGGTGCGCTGCGCGTGGAGGACCGCCGCGCCCATGAGGAGGCGCTCGTGCGCGTCTACCACGACGAGCTGCTGGCGCTCGGGGTGGAGGGCTTCACCTGGGAGGCGTGCTGGCAGGAGTACCGGCGCCAGACCTTCCACAACCTCGTGATGGTCATCGCCGCCTCGATGGTCGTCCAGCGCACCGACCGCGGCGACGAGATGTTCATGGCGACGCTGGAGCGCAGCGCGCAGCAGATCCTCGATCTCGACGCCCTGGCCCTGCTCCCCGAGCCGGACGCCGGCCGGCCGGCCGCGCTGCGGCCCGAGGCCGAGGACGAGGGCCGCCACGCCCCGGGGCCGGAGGCGCTGTGGAACGAGTCGTGGTACTTCGACGCGGTCAGCGACGCGGGGGATCTCGGTCTGTACGTGCGCCTGGGTCGCCTGCCCAACCAGGACACCTGCCTGTACACCGCCTGCGTGACCGGGCCGGGCCGGCCGTCGATCATGCTCGTGGACGCGTCCGCCCCGCTACCGGACGCCGGCGACGACACCCAGGCCATCGCCGTCGAGGGCCTGCGCGCGCAGCAACACTGCGTCGAGCCGCTGCAGCGCTTCCGCGTCACCCTCGAAGGGACGGCGTCGGCGCACGCCGACGCGTCCGCCCCGCTGCGCGGAGAGGCCGGCGAGCCGGTTCAGGTTGCCCTGGACCTGACGTGGGAGACCGACGGCGTCCCCTACGCCTGGCGCCAGTCCACCCGCTACGAGATCCCCTGCCGCGTGACCGGCAGCGTCCGCGTGGGCGACGAGGAGATCGCCTTCGCCGGGCCCGGGCAGCGCGACCACTCCTGGAGCGCGCGCGACTGGTGGGCGACGGACTGGATGTGGTCCGCGCTGCACATGGAGGACGGCACACGCACGCACGCGGTCGGCGTCCCCCAGATCCCCGGTCACGGCGTCGGCTACGTCCAGCGCGACGGTGAGCTGCGTGAGATCGAAGCGGTCACCGCTACCCAGGACGTCGCCGGCGACGGGCTCATCGCCGCCGCGCGCATCGTGTCCGGGCCCGACGAGCTCGGGCTGGACATCGAGCCGCTGGCCTTCGGGGCGCTGCGCCTGGAGGCCCCCGACGGTCGCGTCTCCCTGTTCCCGCGCGCAATGTGCCGGGTCCGCGCGGACGACGGGCGCACCGGGCTGGGCTGGGTGGAGTGGAACCGCGTCCAGCGGCCGGACGCCGACGGTTGAGCGGGCCGCACCCGCGGCAACTGTGCGCGACGCCACGTCGCACTTGACCGCCGGGGCGCTATACCCCTCTCGTGTCCTCGCCCGCCGCCGCGCCCCCGTCCACGGAGCCCAACCGCTGGGCCGTCCTGGCCCTGCTCGGCGTCGCCCAGCTCATGGTCGTGCTCGACGCGACGATCGTGAACATCGCGCTGCCCTCCGCGGAGATGGACCTCGGCTTCTCGACGGGCAACCGCCAATGGATCATCACCGCCTACGCGCTGGCCTTCGGCAGCCTGCTGCTGCTCGGCGGCAAGCTCGGCGACCTGTTCGGGCGCAAGTGGACCTTCGTCGGCGGCCTGATCGGGTTCTCGATCGCGTCGGCGATCGGCGGCCTGGCCCCGTCCTTCGGGGTGCTCGTCGCCGCCCGCGCGCTGCAGGGCGTGTTCGGCGCGCTGCTGGCCCCGTCGGCGCTGTCGCTGCTGACGGTGACCTTCGCCGGCGCCCCCGACCGCGCCAAGGCGTTCGGCATCTTCGGCGCGATCGCCGGCGGCGGCGCCTCGCTCGGGCTCTTGCTCGGCGGTGTGCTCACCGAGTTGCTCACCTGGCGCTGGTGCCTGTACGTCAACCTCGTCATCGCGTTGCCGGCCGCCGCCGTCGCGCTGCGCCTGCTGCACAACGAGGGCGACCCGGCCCGCCCGCGGATCGACCTGCCGGGGGTCCTCGTGGCCACGAGCGGCCTGTTCGCGCTGGTCTTCGGGTTCGCCAACGCCGAGCGGGACGCGTGGTCGGCCCCGCTGACGATCGGCATGCTCGCGCTCGCCGCGGCGCTGCTGACCGTGTTCGTCGGTCTCGAGCGTCGGGCCGCCCATCCGCTGCTGCCGCTGCACATCGTCCGCGACCGCGCGCGCGGCGGCGCGTACGCGTCGATCGCCCTGGCGGGGTCCGGCGTGTTCGGTGTCTTCCTCTTCCTCACCTTCTACATGCAGGAGAGCCTCGGCTTCTCGGCGCTGAAGACCGGCCTGGCCTTCCTGCCGATGACGGGGGTGATCGTGGTGACCGCGACCACCGTCCAGACCCGCCTGCTGGACCGCATCGGCGCCCGGCCGCTGGTGACCTTCGGCATGACCATGGGCCTGCTGGCCATGCTCTTCTTCACCCGCCTGACCGTCGACGGCGGCTACGCCGGCCATGTCCTCCCCGGCCTGCTGCTCATCGGCCTGGGCATGGGCTGCATCTTCGCGCCGTGCTTCGGCACCGCCACCCTCGGGGTGCAGCGCACCGAGGCGGGGGTCGCGTCGGCGATGGTCAACACCTCCCAGCAGGTCGGCGGCTCGGTGGGCACCGCGCTGCTGAGCACGTTCTTCGCCAACGCCGCCGCCAGCTACGCCGCCGACCGCACGCCCGGCCCCGGGCTCGCGAACGCGGCCGCCGTCCACGGCTACACCGTCGCGTTCTGGTGGGCCGCCGCGATCTTCGGCCTCGGCCTGCTCGTCGCCGTCTTCGTGCTGCCGCCGCGGCTGGCCGACGCCGGCTCGCCCGCGCCGGCGCCCGCACCCTCCGAGGCCGCCGCCACCGCGTGAGCGCCGCCGGCGATCCGCTGTACGCCGAGGACCTCGCGCCGGAGCGCGAGTTCCCGTTCTCGGCGTACACGCTCGACGAGGAGGACATCGTCGCCTTCGCGTCACGCTGGGACCCGCTGGCGATCCACACCGACCCCGTGGCCGCGCAGGACGGGCCGTTCGGCGGCCTCATCGCCAGCGGCCTGCAGACGATGGCGGTCCACCAGCGGCTCATCGTCGAGGTTCTGTGGTCGCGCGTCGTCGGCGTCGGCGGGCGCGGCTTCCAGGTGCGCTTCCGCCGGCCCGTGCCGCCCGGGACGGTGCTCACCGGCCGCGCGCGGATCGACCGGGTCGACCTGCGCGCTGAGCGCGGCGACGCCGTCGTCCACGTCGAGTCCCGGCTCGAGGACCAGGAAGGCCGGCTGGTACTCGAGGTCCTCGTCGACGCGGTCGTCCTCATGCGGCCGGCGGCGCCGGGCGCCTGACAAGGTGTGCCGTTCCGGTGGCGGACAATCGCCCTCCCGAAGGGCACGGTGTGCCAAGGTCCGAGCATGCAGAGCGTGTACGACGCGGCGGGGGGCGACGCGGGCCTGGTGCGCCTGGCCGCGGCGTGGCACGAGCGCGTGATGGCCGACGACGTGGTCAGCCACGCCCCCACACCGTCGGCAGGCGCCGGTGACCGCGCACGTCTGCGAACCCGGCGGCGGCGATCAGCGCGGGCAGGCGCCCGGCGGCGTGGTCGCGGGTGCCCTCCAAGCCGTCAATGAGCTGCAGCACGCCGAACGTGGCGCGCAGCAGCGGCACGTCGCGGGGCGGCCCCAGTCGGCGATGTGCAGCCGCCCACCCGGACGCAGGACGCGCGCCGTCTCGGCCAGAGCGCGGGCCTTGGCCGCGCCACTCAGATGGTGCAGGACCAGCGACGCGACAACCGCATCGGCCGTCGCCGAGGCGACCGGGAGATCATCCGCGAGGCCGTGCTGCCACTGGACCGACCGCGCGCCACGCTTGCTCCGGGCGATCGCAAGGATCTCCTCGTCGCCGTCGACGCCCACGACCGCGACGTCCGGGGCGCCGCCGCGAGCGCGAGCGCGAGCGTGCCGGTGCCCGCGCCGACGTCGACGACCTGGCCGTGCGGCGGGACGTCGGCCAGCGCCAGCTCGCACAGCCGCGGTCGCCAGCGCGTCTCGCGCATCGTCAGCACGATCGAAGCGTCGTACACCCGGGTGGGGACGAGCCGTCCGGCCGCGGGGACGTAGCGCTCGGCGGCCGTCATCCTCCCAGCGTACGAGAGCGAGCGCCTTGCGTCCGCACCCGGGCGCTCGCGCCGATGGCGCGCTCCTGTGATTCGCGGGTGCGCACCGCGGCGGTCCGACACGGCCGCGCGGGATAGTGGAGCGTCAGGGGAGGTCCGCCGGGTCGGGGGCCCTGCGTGGAGCCTCGGTGACATATGACGGCAGCAAGCCTCCGCGCACCCAGCGCCCCGCCCCGGCTGGAAGCTGCGTGCAACCTCGATGAGGCATGACAGCAGCAAGCCTCCGCCCATCAACCAACCAGCCCGCCACGACCGCAGGTCACCGTGTGCGCAGCACGTACCGGGCGAAGATGCCGTCGTCGGAGCGCTCGGCGGTCTGGATGGCAAAGCCGCAGCGCTCGAGCATCGGCTCCAGCAGCCACGTGAAGGTCGAGTGCTCGTCGCGCACGTGCTCCTCGAGCTCGGCGCGGGCCCAGCCGTCGGCGGGCGCGACGTCGGGGGCGGTGGCGCACCACGCCTCCAGGCGTGCTTCGGCCTCGGCCGGATCGAAGCTGTAGACGACGTCCCACAGTCGCAGCACCCCGCCCGGGCGGAGGATCCCCCGGATCCGGGCCAGCGCGACCGCCTTCCACGCGTCGGGCAGATGGTGCAGGGCATAGCGCGAGTAGACGAGGTCGACGGGCGGCCCCGTGTGCTCGTAGCTCAGGAAGCCGGCGCGCACGACCTCGAGGTTCGGCACGCTCGATCGTCCCGCCTTGGCCCGCAGCGCGGCGAGCATGACCTCCGAGACGTCGACGGCGACCACCCGCGCGCAGTGCGGCGCAACGGCGAGCGCGAACTGCCCGGTGCCGGCCCCGAGCTCCACGACGACCGACCCGCGGCCCAACCCGAGCGAGCGGCACAGCTGCACCTCCGCCGCGGCGTCCGCGTCCATCTTGGCGTCGTAGCGGGCGACGTGGCCGGGGTCGAGGTTCTCACGGCCGGCGTACGCGACCTCGTCGGGCCGCCAGCCCGGGGCGCCCGGCTCGCCCATCACCGGTCTCCGCCGTCAACGTCATCGGCAGCGCGCCGGCGACGGTGACGGCAAGAGTCGGGCTCGGTGGCGGGGCTCACGGCGGGGGCTCGGTTCGACGGCGCGGACGGTGCAGGCGATCATTGCCGATCCGCCCGCGCACGTTTCCGGTGCCCGACACCACGCGAACGATTGGACTTGACAGTCCACTCCGTTGCCGCAATGGTGGACCGTACAGTCCAACCGACGACGAAAGCAGGCACACGCATGTCCACCCGCAGACCTCCCCGCTGTTGCACAACGGCCAGACCTTCCCCCAGCTTGACCTTCCCACCGTCGGCGGCGGCTCGATCTCGCTGCCCGGCGACCTCGCCGGCGCCTTCAGCGTCGTGCTCATCTACCGGGGCGCCTGGTGCCCGTACTGCAAGGGTCAGCTCGCGCAGTTCTCCAGCGCCGCGGACAAGTTCAAGGAGCTGGGCATCAAGGTCGTCGCGCTATCGGTCGACGACGAGGACGCCGGCGCCGGCCTCGTGGACAAGTACAAGCTGACCTTCCCGCTCGCGCACAGCGCCGACGCCGACGCCGTGTCCGCGGCGACCGGCGCGTACACGAACGACGAGCCGCACCATCTGCAGTCCACGGGCTTCGTCCTGGCGCCGGACGGCACGGTGATCAACGCCGTCTATTCCAGCGGCCCCATCGGCCGCCTGATGGCCGAGGACGTCGCCGGCCTGGTCGAGTACATCAAGTCGCAGGGCTGAGCGGCGCGCAGCGGGCCGGCCGGCGGCGTTCAGCAGCAGCGACAGGACGCGACCGCAGCGATCGCCGCCGGCGAGGCGGGGGCGACGCTGCCCGAGGGCGTGGCCAGACGGCTTGACGCGGTGGCCGCTCCCGCTCCCGCCCCGGCGGCCACCGACCGCTCACGGCCCGCCCGGTCGGCCGCGGGACGGTCCGGGCGGTAGCCGGTGGACACCCGCACGTCGTGGTCGCCGATCTCCAGGTCGATCTCGATCTCGTGGTCGCCGGTCGCGTGCCAGCGCGGGAAGTCCTGCCCGTCGCAGACGACGCGGACCTTGGCGGCGTCCGGCAGCTGTGTCACTCGCCACGTCGTCGTCCGCCCGGCGTGCGACGGGGTGGCCGCGTAGGTGCGCACGTGCAGCTCACCGGCGTCGTGGTCGTTGCGCGCGACCGACAGCCCGAGGGACGGGTAGTCCACCCCCTCCACGGTCGGCTCGTCGAACTTGCTCAGGTTCGGCGCGTTGAACACGCGCGACCAGGCACCCGGCCCGCCGAGCTCGGGCATCATCAGCAGCGCGTTGGGCTGGCCGCGCGGGTACTCCTCGCCCCAGCCGAAGAAGAAGCCGAAGCGGGTGGACTCGTCGCCGAAGGCGCGCGGCTCGTAGTCACGCTCGACGACCTCGCGCAGGCGCTCCTCGGTGACCTCGTCCCCCAGCTCGTGCGCGGCCTGCAGGGCAATGGCCAAAAAGCGCGGGTCGGGCAGGAACTCGTTCATGCGCGCCTGCGGGTCGCTCCAGCCCAGTCGGCGCATCGCCAGCTCGTACAGCTGGCAACCCCAGTCCGGCCGCTGGGGCAGCACGTAGGGCAGGACGATGAGCGCCCCGTAGGCCGACAGGTTGTCCGGCGGCGTGCAGACCTCACCCACCAGCGGGTCGTAGTAGAGGGCGAACCAGTCCAGCTCCCCGCGCCGGTCCAGGGCCATGTAGTGCTCCTGGGCGAACTGCACCCAGCCGTCGTAGGAGGTGTGCAGGGCGGTGCCGTACACGGCGTCGTGGAGCTTGAGGCCCAGCCCGGCGGAGCTGACGCAGGCCGGCCAGATCTTCGTGTTCTCGCAGTGCGCGCCCTCGGGCCGCTCGGCGAGCTGGGCGCTGATGAACGTCGCGATCTCCTGATGGGTCCAGGTGAAGCGCCGGTCCTGATAGCCGGTGATCTGGAACGGGTCGCGGAAGCGCGTGTCCCCGGAGACGTAGGCGTGCGCGGAGAGCAGGAGGTTGAACCAGCCGCGGAAGAAGTTGTTGCCGTCGGCGCCGACGGGGTCGGGGGCCAGGCCCCACGGCTCGCGGCCGTTGCCCGTCCACCCCGGCGGCTCGTAGCGCCCGCGCTGGCCCTCGGGGATGTAGATCAGCCACTCCGGCGGGTAGCGGTCCACGTTCGGGTCCGGGCCGATGAGCGACAGCCAGTCCACGGCCGCCCAGAACGTGGTGTGCCGCTCGCACAGGGCGGTGCTGATCTGGGTGTAGACCTCGCGCCAGGCGGGGGTGACGTCGGACATGAGCGGCAGCGTGTAGCTCATCTCGCCGATGTCAAAGCGCGGGAACGAGCACATCGGTGCGGTGGAGTCGCGGTCCCACCAGGCGGCGGGCTCGCCGTCGACGCTCCAGTCGTCGGGGGTGGTGGCCTTGTCGAAGACGAAGCGCAGCCAGCCGCGGGCGCGGTCGCTGAGCTCGGTGACGGAATCGGTGGCGGTGGGCGTGCTCATGGTCTGGTCATCCCGGGGGGAGGGGCTCGCCGGAAGCGGCGCGGATCTGGAGGGTCTTGGCCCGGGCGCGCCAGGCCGCGGCGGACGCGGTCGGCAGGACGTCGACGGGCGGCTCGCGGACGATCCGAGCCGCCCAGCCGGTGTCCTGTCGCATGGTCTGGGCGGGCGGTGGCACCGGGATCGGCGTGCGCGGCAGGCGGGAACGGCCGATCGGGAACACGACGCGGGTCAGGCCGTGGAACCACACCGCGAGCAGCGCGTTGCCGTCGATGCGGACGGTGCCGTCGTTCATTCCCTCGACGATCCGGCCGATGGCCCGCGGGGACAGCAGGCTGACCAGGCCGCGGCGGGCAGTGTCAAAGCGCAGCGCGCCGTCGGGCGTCCCGTCGCAGGTGCGCGCCAGAGTCATCGTGCGCGAGCGCGCGTGAAACCGAAAGGCCTGCGAGACACCGTCGTCGGTGGCGACGAGGATGGTCACGCTGCGGGTGACCTGCCGGCGGAAGCGGGCGCTGACGCGGCTCGCGAGCACCATGAGCGCGCCGAGGGCGCCGAGGACTACCTGGAGGGCGACCACGGTCGGCGTGCGGGCGCCGGACACGGGGGCGCCCGCGCTCACAGCGTGATGACGCGGTCGGGCTTCACGACCGTGACCCGTGCCCGCTGCGGGAGCGCGACGGCGAGGACGCCCAGCGTGCCACGTTCGACATGGTGTCAAGCCTACCGTGCGCGCTCGATGACAGCTGAAGCAGGCATGCGCCGTATGAGGTGTCAGCGGGCGACAGGACGAGCCTCGCCGCCGCGGTAAGCACCAGGCGACCGTTCGCTTCGAGGAGCTCCGCGCACGTCGACCACCCCGTCACCGGCCCCGTCGACCACAGCCGCCGCGTCGACCTGGTACCACGGCTGGCTGGACGCCTGGAACTCGCACGACCCCGAGGGCCTGATGAAGCAGATCCTCCCTCGCTCCTGACACCGCAGGCCGCTGCGCCGCTACGGTCGGGCGATGACCAGCGCGCAGACCATCGCCTTCCACCGCGCCGCCGGCCGGGCCTTCACCGCCGGCGGCCTGACCGGCTTCGTGCGCGAGGCCGGGACCGGCGAGGCGGTGGTGTGCATGCACGGCGTGCCGGCTTCGTGCTTTCTGTACCGCAAGGTCCTCGACGGCCTGGCCGACCGCGGCCTGCGCGGCGTGGCCTTCGACCTGCCCGGCCTCGGGCTGGCCGACCGCCCGGCGGACTACGACTACACGTGGACCGGCCTCGGCCGGTACGCGGCCGCCGCCGTGGTCGCGCTGGAGCTGGATCGCTTCCACCTCGTCGTCCACGACATCGGCGGCCCCGTCGGGTTCGAGCTTGCCGCCGCGCTGCCCGAGCGTGTCCTGTCGCTGACCATCCTCAACACGATCATCGACGTCTAAACCTTCACGCGGCCGTGGTCGATGGAGCCGTTCGCCCGGCCGGTCGTCGGCGAGGCCTACCTGCGCTCCCTGTCCAAGCCGGCCTTCCGCGTGCTCATGGCCCTGCAGGGCGTGGCCGACCGCTCGGCCGTCCCCGGCGAGGAGCTGGACGCCTACGTGGACCTGCTCAAGCGCCAGGACGGCGGCCGCGCCTTCCTGAAGATCATGCGCGGCTTCGAGCGCACGACCGCCAAGCGCGAGCGGTACCGCGCCGTCGTGGGCAGCGACCGCTACCCCGTCCAGGTCGTCTGGGGCGCGCAGGACCCGGCGCTGAAGGTCGACGTCCACGGCACCGTCGCCCAGGAGGCGTCCGGCGCGGACACCATCCACCGCCTGCCGGGCAAGCACTTCCTCCAGGAGGACCAGGCCCCCGCGATCGCCGACCGGGTGGCCACCCTCGCCGGCGCGGGCGCTGGCTCCTGACGCGCCGCCCGGCCGCGATCCCTGGCACTATCCGTGCCGTACCCGGGCTGAACGCCCCCGTTCCCACGACCGTCCGAAAGGCGCCGGGCCCGCTGCCCGCACCACACCATGAGCCACTACAAGAGCAACGTCCGCGACCTGGAGTTCAACCTCTTCGAGGCCCTCAAGCTCGACGAGGTGCTGGCCACCGGCGCGTGGGGCGACCTGGACGGCGACACCGTCCGCACGATGCTGTCCGAGGCCGGGCGCCTGGCCGAAGGTCCCGTGGCCGCCTCGTTCTCCGAGACCGACCGCACGCCGCCGACGTTCGATCCGACGACCGGCACCGTGACGTTGCCGGAGGACTTCAAAGCGGCCGTGCGCGCCTGGGCCGACGGCGGCTGGCCGGGCATCGGCATGAGCGAGGAGCTCGGCGGCGTCCCCGCCCCTTCGATGGTCGCGTGGGCGATCAACGAGTTCGTCCTCGGCGCGCAGCCCGCCGCGCTGATGTACCTCGCAGGCTCGAGCTTCGGCAGCATCCTGCACAAGCTCGGGACCGAGGAGCAGCAGCAGTGGGCGCAGCTGGCCACCGAGCGCAACTGGGGGTCGACGATGGTCCTCACCGAGCCGGACGCCGGCTCGGACGTCGGCGCCGGGCGCACGAAGGCGATCGAGCAGCCCGACGGCAGCTGGCACATCGAGGGCGTCAAGCGCTTCATCACCTCCGGCGACTCCGGCGACCTGTTCGAGAACATCTTCCACCTCGTCCTCGCCCGCATCGAGGGCGCCCCGGTCGGCACGAAGGGCCTGAGCCTGTTCTTCGTCCCCAAGTTCCACTTCGACCCGCAGACCGGCGAGCCGGGCGAACGCAACGGCGTCTTCGTCACCGGCCTGGAGCACAAGATGGGCCTGAAGGCGTCCGCCACCTGCGACCTGGCCTTCGGCGACAACGGGATTCCCGCCGTCGGCTGGCTCGTCGGTGACGACCGCGGCGGCATCGCCCAGATGTTCGAGGTCATCGAGCACGCGCGGATGATGGTCGGCACGAAGGCGATCGCCACGCTGTCGACCGGCTACCTCAACGCGCTGGAGTACGCCAAGGAGCGCGTGCAGGGTGCCGACCTGACCCAGATGACCGACAAGTCCGCCCCGCGCGTGACGATCATGCACCACCCCGACGTGCGCCGGGCGCTGCTGACGCAGAAGGCCTACGCCGAGGGGCTGCGCGCCGTGTACCTGTTCACCGCGGCCTACCAGGACGTCGTGACGGCCGAGACGATCTTCGGCATCGAGGGCGCCCTGGCGCACCGCGTCAACGACCTGCTGCTGCCGATCGTCAAGGGCGTGGGCTCCGAGCGCGCCTACGGCATGCTCAGCGAGTCGCTGCAGACCTACGGCGGCTCGGGCTACCTGCAGGACTATCCCGTTGAGCAGTACATCCGCGACGCGAAGATCGACAGCCTCTACGAGGGGACCACGGCGATCCAGGCGCAGGACTTCTTCTTCCGCAAGATCGCCCGCGACCAGGGCGTTGCCCTGACCCAGCTGATGGGCCAGATCCAGGCGTCGATCGACGCCGAGGGCCACCCGTCGCTGGCCGCGCGCTGGACCCACGTGGCCACTGCGCTGGCCGACGTGCAGGCAATGGTCGGGACCCTCACCAGCTACCTCATGGCCTCCCAGGAGGACTCGAGCCAGCTCTACAAGGTCGGCCTGGGCTCGGTGGACTTCCTCATGTCCGTCGGTGACCTGCTCATCGGCTGGCTGCTGCTCGACCACGCCGAGATCGCCCAGCGGGCCCTCGACGCCGGGGGCTTGACCGACAGCGACAAGGCCTTCTACGAGGGCAAGGTCGCCGTCGCCGGCTTCTTCGCCCGCACGCAGCTGCCGATGCTGACCGCGGTCAAGGAGAGCATCGCTCAGATCGACACCGATGTCATGGAGCTGGCCGAGGCCAGCTTCTGAGCGGGCGCGGGAGGGTCGGCCCCGTCGACGTCCACCTCGAGGTCGACGGGCGGCGCCTGGAGGCCGCCGGATGGCCAGGGGACCGCTCGCGCCGCACGGTGGTCCTCCTGCACGAGGGCCTGGGGTCGGTCGGGCTGTGGCGGGACACGCCGGCGCGGCTGGCCGCGGCGACGGGACGGCGGGTCGTCGCCTACTCGCGGTCCGGGCATGGGCGCTCGGACCCGCCTCCGGGGCCGCGCACCCGGGCGGTCTTCGACGCGGAGGCCGATGCCGTGCTGCCGGAGGTGCTGGTGCAGCTGGACGCCCCGGAGCCGATCCTCGTCGGCCACAGCGACGGCGCGTCGATCGCTCTTGTCCACGCGGGCCGGCATCCGGTGACCGCCGTCGTGCTCATGGCGCCGCACGTGTTCGTCGAGCCGGACGTGCTGCCCGAGATCGCCGTGACCCGCGCGCGCTACACCGACGGGGAACTGCGCGCCCGCATGGCCCGCCACCACCACGACCCCGACGCCGTGTTCTGGCCCTGGTGCGACCTGTGGCTCGACCCCACTTTCGGCGACTGGACGCTCGACGCGGAGATCGCCGCGCTGCGGACGCCCACCCTGCTCGTGCAGGGCCGCGAGGACCCCTACGGCACCCTCGAGCAGCTGGACCGCATCGAGGACTCGGCGCCGGGACCGGTGACCCGACTGGTCCTCCCGGGCGGCCACAGCCCCCACCACGAGCA
Source organism: Solirubrobacterales bacterium (assembly GCA_038234375.1). GTDB lineage: Bacteria > Actinomycetota > Thermoleophilia > Solirubrobacterales > Solirubrobacteraceae > Paraconexibacter. Next base: position 46,217 of record JBBSUL010000004.1, read on the forward strand.
TCCCGAGACGACGGTCGCCGCGATCGGCGGATTCATCGCGGACCTGGCGTAGAGCGCGCTCGCGCGGGATCAGTGGGACTCGAAGGGCATCGCCGGAACGACGACGCCGTCCCGGACCGCAAGCGCACCGGAGCCGGTGAGGTCGGCGAGCAGACGGTCGACCACCGTCCCGCTGCTCATGCCGGTCAGCGCGGCGATGTCCCGGACCGGCCCGACCGGCTCCATGCGGGCGTGCAGCTCGGTGACGGGGGTGACGGACAGCATCATGTAGGTCACGAAGACCCGGCGGGCGGCGTGCCACGCCGCGGGCTCCGCGTCGTCGCGCCAGCGGCGGTACCGTGCCAGCGACCGCTGCACCGCGTCCGCCACATCGTCGACGACCGGGCCGTGCCCGGGCACCGCGATCACCGCGTCCAGGGCGGCCAGGCGCTCGACCGACGCGATCAGCGTGTCCGCCGCGCCCGGGGCCCACGGACCGCCGGCGGGCATCCAGCCCACGTCGTCGCGCTGGAGCAGGTCCCCGGTCAGCACCACGCGCGACTCCGGCTCCCACAGCGCCAGGTGGCCCGGCGTCTGGCCGGGCGTCGGGACGACGTGGAGCGCGACCCCTGCGTCCGCGATCACGTCGCCCGGCGCCAGCGGGCGGTCCACCACGTACGGGTCGACGCGCCACCCCAGCCACGCCTCGTCGAAGGCCCGAGGGTCCTGGGCGGCGATGAGCGCCGCCTCCGCCCGGTCGGCCGCGACCGGCACCCCGGTCTCCCGCTGCAGGCGCGCGGCCCCGCCGACGTGGTCGGCGTGCCAGTGCGTGGTGACCAGGAGGGCGAGCTCACGCGCGGCCAGGCCACGCGCGGCGAGGAACGCCTCCAGCCGGGCGTCGGAGGCCCGGGTGCCCGACCCGCAGTCCACGAGCACCGCCCCGTCCGGGCCGCGGACGAGGATGGTGTTCGCGCTCGGTGCCAGGCGGCGGTCGACGCTCAGCCATTCCGGAAGCACCACGGGCAGGTTACGGCAGCCTCGAGGACGCGTTCTTCGACGGTCACCAGCTGACGGTCAAGGCGACCTACACCCCGGAGAACGCCGCCAAGACAACGCTCGTCCCGCTACCGGAGTCAGGCCACACGCTGACGCTCGGGCGCACGCACGAGGGGTTCCGCGCCCAGAGCCCGACGGCCAACGGCTTCTGAACGGCGGACGCCATCAGCGGGCCGGCCGTTCCGCCGGCCCGGCGCGCGGGCTCCGCCGAGCGCCCTCAGCCCCGCTCCGGCGTTCACGTCGCCGGGAGCGCCTTGATCCCGTTGATGAAGTTCGCGACCAGGAAGTCGGGCTCGGGCGCGCAGATGTCCGGGATCCGGGTGAGCACCTCGATCAGCAGCGACTTCAGCGTGCGCCGGGCCAGTGCCGCGCCCAGACAGTAGTGCGGGCCGCCGCCGCCGAAGCCCTGGTGGCGGTTGGGGGTGCGCAGGATGTCGAAGTCGAACGGGCTGCCCCAGTGGTCCTCGTCGCGGTTGCCCGAGCAGTACCACAGCACGACCTTGTCGCCGGCCTTGATGTGCTGCCCGCGGATCTCGCAGTCCTGGACGGGCGGTGCGGCGCATGTGGATGAGCGGCGAGACCCAGCGGATGACCTCCTCCACGGCGCCGTCGACGCGCCCGGGCAGGTCCTCCATGAGCAGGTCCCGCTGGTCGGTGAAGCGCGAGGACAGCAGGTGGATCATCCCGGCCGAGGCGTGGCGGCTGGTGTCGTTGGCCGCCACGGCGGGGGTCTGCGCCCAGAAGGCCTTGGCGGCGATGTCCAGGGGGTCGGCGAGCGTGGTCATGGTGTCGATCATCCGCGCCGTGGGCCCCGGTGGTCAAGCCTCGACGCCGGACGACCTTCTCGACGCCCGCGACCGCCGGCACGGGACCGGCGGCAGGCGGCAGGCGGCAGGCGGCGCGAGATCAGCTCAAGGTCGACGTGTCGATGACGAAGCGGTAGCGCACGTCGGAGTCGACGACGCGCTCCCACGCCTCGTTGATGCGGTCGGCCGGGATGACCTCGATCTCGGCCCCGATGCCGTGCTCGGCGCAGAAGTCGAGCATCTCCTGGGTCTCGGGGATCCCACCGATGAGCGACCCCGCGAACGAGCGCCGTCCGCCGATCAGCGAGAATGCGTTGACCGCGAGCGGCTCGGCCGGCGCGCCCACGTTGACCATCGTGCCGTTGAGCGCCAGCAGCCCCAGGAAGCGGTTCAGGTCGATCTTCGCGCTGACCGTGTTGACGATCAGGTCAAAGCGGCCGGCCAGCTCCTTGAAGGTGTCTCGGTCGCTGGTCGCATGGTAGTGGTCGGCGCCGAGCCGCAGCCCGTCGTCCTGTTTGCTCAGCGACTGCGACAGGACGGTGACCTCGGCGCCCATGGCGTGAGCGATCTGCACGGCCATGTGCCCGAGGCCGCCGAGCCCGACCACGGCCACCTGCTTGCCCGGGCCGGCGCCCCACTGGTGCAGCGGCGAGTACGTGGTGATGCCCGCGCACAGCAGCGGGGCGGCGACGTCGAGCTCCAGGCCGTCCGGGATCCGCACGACGAAGTCCTTGTCCACCACGACCTGGGTGGAGTAGCCGCCGTGGGTCAGCGTGCCGTCACGATCCTCGGAGCCGTAGGTCAGCGTGTTGCCCGGGACGCAGTACTGCTCCTCCCCGGCCTGACAGGGGTCGCACTCGCGGCACGAGTTGACCATGCAGCCGACGCCGACCCGGTCGCCGGCGGTGTAGCCGCTGACCTCCGCGCCGACCTCGGCGACGACGCCGGCGATCTCGTGGCCGGGGACGACGGGGTAGGCGATCTTGCCCCACTCGCCGCGGCAGTGGTGGATGTCGGAGTGGCAGACGCCGCAGAAGTGGATGTCTATGCGCACGTCCTTCGGGCCGACCTCGCGGCGGTCGATGGTCATCGCGGACAGCGGGTCGGCGGCCGAGGTGGCCCCGTAGGCGTTGGTGGTCATGCCTTCCACCTAAGCAGCCCCGGGGCGTGGTGGCCGTGGTGACCCGAGGCCGACGCCGTCGGTCAGCCGATGGGGATGGTGTTGATCTGCCAACGGCCGCCGGACAGGGCTTGGGAGATGATCAGGCGGTTGGAGCTCAGCGCGATCAACGCCGTCGAACGAGCAGGCACAGCTCCAGTTCGTCGCCCTCCTCCGATCGTTGACGGCACGGCGTGTTACATGTAACGTTGTCGTTCGTGTCTTCGACCCGTGATCGCGTGCGTCAACACCGGGAGCGTCTGCGCCGTCAGGGGCTGCGCCCGGTGCAGATCTGGGTGCCGGACGTCCGCGCGCCGGAGTTCATCGCCGAGGCGCACCGCCAGTCCGTCGCGATCGCGACGAGCGAGGGCGAGGCGGACGACCAGGCCTTCGACGACGCGATCTCGTCCGGATGGGACGACGAGGACCAAGCGTCGTCCGGGTGACGCGCGGCGAGATCTACACCGCGGCAGCCCGAGGCCCGTACACGGGCAAGCCGCGCCTGGTCGTGATCGTCCAGGACGACCGCTTCGACGCGACCGCGTCGCTCACCGTGTGCCCGTTCACCACGAACCCGCTGGACGCCCCGCTGCTCAGGATCCCGGTCGAGCCGTCCGACGAGAACGGCCTTGACCGCCCGAGCAGCCTCATGGTCGACAAGGTCACGACGGTGCCGAGGTCCAATCTGGGGGAGCGGCTCGGCCGACTCGGCGACGAGCACCTCGTGCAGATGAACCGCGCCCTGATGGTCTTCCTCGGCCTGGCGTCCGCGCCGCCGCCCTGAGCTTGCGGCCGCGAGCCTCGCGGCCGACCTACCGTCCGGTCGTGGGACCGCACGCCCTTCACCCTACGCTTGTGCCAACCGACAAAATCCCGTGGCCAACGTTCACCGCCCCCACCCCCGGGCCGCCGCGCCCACGGTGTCCCACGTGTTGCGCGCCGCGCCGAGGTGCAGCGCCAGGGGCCGGCTGAGGCGCTCGCCCACGACGGCCGCCCGTGACGGGGGCGCGGGCCGCCGGCCGGCGTGCCGGCCGACCCAGTCGACGATGAGCTCGGCGCTGGCCTGCGGGTGCTCCAACGGGACGGCGTGCCCGGCCCCGGGCACGACGTGCAGCTCGGCGCCGGGGATGGCGGCCGCCAGGCGACGGGCGTTGCCCACCGGGCTCATGACGTCCGCGCCGCCGTGGAGGACCAGCGTCGGCGCGGTCACCCGGGGCAGGGCGCCCGCCCGCCCGAAGCACGACACCGCGAGCGTCTGCCACCCCACCGCCCACGACGGCGGCCGGTGGGCGCCGAACGGGGCGGTGAGCTCGTCGACCGCGTCGGGCTGGCTGGCGCGGAAGGTGTCCGAGAACAGGGCGGCAGCCGGCCACAGCCGACGGTGGCGCACGGAGTCCCGGGCGACCGCCACCCCCGCGACGATCGCGCGACGGGGATCGGGCAGCACGGTGGCCGGGCCCCCCGCCCCGCCCCCGACGAGCACCAGGGACGACACGCGCGCGGGCATGCGCACCGCAAGCTCCAGGGCCACGAGCGCGCCCATGGACAGCCCGACGATGTGCGCCGCCGAAATGCCCCGGTCGTCGAGGACACGTGCGGCGTCGGCGGCGAGCGACGCGATCGACACCGGGCCGAGCCACGGCGCCGAGCGGCCCGTCCCGCGATGGTCGTAGGCCACGACCCGCAGGTGCGGCGTGTACAGGTGGGCCACCGGGTCAAAGACGGCCGACGAGATCGTCCAGCCGCTGATGAGCAGCACCGGCTCGCCGGTGCCCTGGTCGGTCAGGTGCAGGGCCGGTCTACTCGACGTGCGCACGCGGCGGCCCGGCCGTCGTCAACGCGGTGAGCTCGGGCTGGGCGAGGGCGTCGGCGAGCACGCGGTAGACCTTGCGGTTGGCCATCAGGCCGATGTGGCTGCCGGTGACCTCGACGCAGTCCGCCTCGGGGAC
>JBBSUL010000005.1:0-50445 GCA_038234375.1 Solirubrobacterales bacterium
CCGAACTTCCCGGTGACGTACTCCTCCGTGCGCGAGTCCTGCGGGGTCGAGAAGATCGCGTCGGTCTTGGCGTGCTCGACCATGTCGCCGAGCAGGAAGAACGCGGTGGTGTCGGCCACCCGCGCGGCCTGCTGCATGTTGTGGGTGACGATGACGATCGTGTACTGCTGCTTGAGCTCGTGGATGAGGTCCTCAACCTTGAGCGTGGCGATCGGGTCCAGGGCCGAGCACGGCTCGTCCATGAGCACGATGCGCGGTTCGACGGCGATCGTCCGGGCGATGCACAGCCGCTGCTGCTGACCGCCGGAGAGGCTGATGCCCGGTGAGGACAGCCGGTCCTTGACCTCATCCCACAGCCCGGCGCCGCGCAGGGAGGTCTCCACGCGCTCCTGCATGTCCACGCCCTTGACGCCGTTGAGCTTCAGGCCGGCCGCCACGTTGTCGAAGATCGACATCGTCGGGAACGGGTTGGGCTTCTGGAAGACCATGCCGATGGCCTGGCGGACGGAGACGACGTCCACGCCGTCGCCGTAGATGTCGGTGTCGTCAAGCAGGATCTGGCCGTCGACGGAGGCGATCGGGATCTCCTCGTGCATCCGGTTCAGGCAGCGCAGCAGCGTGGACTTGCCGCAGCCCGACGGCCCGATCATCGCCGTGACCTCGTTGGCCCGGTACTCGATGCTGACGTTCTTGATGGCGTGGTTGTCGCCGTAGTAGGCGTTCACATCACGGACGGACATCGAGTGGCCCGCGGTGGCGCCGGCCGGCGCGTCGCCGGCCGAAGGGGCGGCCGCGTCGGTGGGGGCGGTCACCGGGTCGGATGGCGTGGAGGACACTGGCTTCTCCTGCTGGCGTTCGCGGGTCGAGGTACGGTCGGCGGGGCTCACGTGATGGCGCTCCTGCGCGCCGCCAGGCGCGCGATGAGGGTGATGGCGAGGATGAGCAGCACGAGCGTGAGCGCGGAGGCCCAGGCCCGGTTGACGATCGCGTCGTTGGGCTGGCTGATGTCCTGGAAGATCTGCACGGGCAGCGAGTTCATCCGCTCCCCGAGGTTATAGGTCGTCCCGAAGACGCTGGCGGACGTGAACAGCAGCGGGGCGGTCTCCCCCATCCCGCGGGCCACGGCGAGCAGCGACCCGGTGATGAGCCCCGGCAGCGCGGTGGGCAGGACGATCTTGAGGGTCACCTTCCAGCGCGGGACGCCGAGGGCCAGCGCGGCCTCGCGCAGGGCCTCGGGGACGAGGTTGAGCACGACCTCGGCCGACCGCGTGACCACCGGAAGCATGAGGAGGGCCAGCGCCAGCGATCCCTTCCAGCCGGTGAACGACCCGCCGATGCCCGAAGTCACCAGCGTGATGTAGATGAACAGGCCGAAGACGATCGAGGGCACGCCGGTCATGACGTCGACGAAGTAGCGGACGATCTGGGCGAACAGGCCCTTCTTCCCGAACTCGACGAGGTAGAGCGCGACGCCGATGCCGATCGGGATCGCGATCGCCGCCGCCAGCGCGACGATCTCCAGCGTCCCCAGGATCGCCGACTTCACGCCACCGGGCTCCCCGAGGAAGCTGCCGGTCGGGTCGCTGGTGAAGAAGCCCGCCGACATCCCCTTCAACCCGCGCGCGAAGAGGTAGTAGATGACCAGCACGAGCGGGATCAGCGCGACGAGCGTGCCGAGGGCGAGCACCCCCCGCATGACGCGGTCGGTCGTGCGCCGGCGCCCGGACGCCGGGGCCAGCAGGGTCTGGGCCGACGTGCTCATGCCGCACCTCCGGTCGCGGACATCCCGGCCACGCCGACCGGCTCGGGCGTCGGGCCCGTCCCGGACTGACGGCGCTCGGCGCGCACGACGAGCGCGCGGGCGATGCCGTTGATGCCGAGGGTGAGGATGAACAGCAGCAGGCCGGCGGCGATCAGCGCCCCCGAGTGCAGCGGGTCGTTGGCCGCCTCGCCGAACTCGTTGGCGACCACCGCGGCGAGTGAGTACCCCTGGTCGAAGATGTGCTCCCCGACCTGGGTCGCGTTGCCGATCACCAGGACGACGGCGATCGTCTCGCCCACCGCGCGCCCGAGGCCGAGCAGCGCCGCCCCGGTGATGCCCGAGCGACTGTAGGGAAGCACGGCGATGCGGATCATCTCCCAGCGCGTCGCGCCGAGCGCGAGGGCGGCCTCCTTATGCTCGACCGGCACGGTGGCGATGACCTCGCGGGAGATTGCGCTGACGATCGGCAAAATCATGATCGCCAGCAGCAGCCCGGCGATGAAGTAGTTGGGACCCGCCACCGACCCACCAACGAACGGCAAGAAGCTGAGGCTGTCGGAGAAGTTCTGCTCGGTCCCCCGCAGCTTGGGGATGAGCACGAAGACGCCCCACAGGCCGTAGACGACCGACGGGACCGCGGCCAGCAGTTCGACAAGGATCGTCAGCGGCTGGCGCAGGCGGTGCGGCGACAGCTCGGTGATGAACAGCGCGGTGGCCACGGCGATCGGCACGCCGATGACCATCGCGATGGCCGAGGTGATCAGCGTGCCGGCCAGCAGCGGCCAGGCGCCGAACACGTCCTTGGACGGGTTCCAGTCGTTCGAGAACACGAACGAGAGAACCCCCTGCTCGGCCAGCGCCGGGCGCGCCTTGACGATCAGGAAGACGAAGAAGAAGCCCAGGATGACCAGCACGAGGGCCGAGACGGCGGTCAGCCCGCCGCGGAACAGCGGGTCGGCGCGGCGCGCCGCCGCCGACCGCTCGAAGCTCGAGCGGCCGGCGGGCGTGGTGCGGGCGGCGCCGGCTCCCATCAGGCGCCGCCGAGAGCCTTGCCGTTACACGTGGTCTTGGCGATGGCCGCGGTGGCCTTGGTGTCCAGTGCCTCGGGCAGCGGGGCGTAAGAGAGCTGCTTGATCGTGTCCTGGCCCTCGGAACCGAGCAGGTAGGTGGCGAACGCCATCAGGCCCTTGGCCACGTCCGGCTTCGCACCCGCCTTGCAGGGATCCATGGGGAAGTCCAGGAAGGTCTGCGAGGCGATCGGGTAGGCCTTCGGGTTGGGCGAGTCGATCGTGCTGATGCCGAGGTCGGCGGGCACGTCGATGCCCTCACCGGCAGCCGAGGTGGACTCCAGCGTCGGGGCGATGAAGTCGCCCGCCTTGTTCTTCACGTCGGCGAACGTGAACCCGTTCTGCAGCGCGAAGGCCTGCTCGACGTAGCCGACCGCGCCCTCGGTCTGCTTGACCGCGGCGGCGACGCCGTCGTTGCCCTTTGCCCCCGTGCCCGTCGGCCACTTGACCGTCTTGTCCACGCCCGGGCCCTTGTCCCACTGCGGCGAGTAGGCCGCGAGGAACGTGGTGAAGCCCTTCGTGGTGCCCGACGAGTCCGAGCGGTGCACGACGGTGATGTTGGTGTCCGGCAGGTCGATGCCGTCGTTGTCGGCGGCGATCTTCGGGTCGTTCCACTTCTTGATCTTGCCGAGGTAGATGTCGGCGGCGACCGGACCGTCGAGCTTGATGCCCGACTTCTGCCCCGGGAGGTTGTACGACAGCGTGATGGCCCCCAGCGCGATCGGCACCTGGATGGCGTCGACCTTCAGCTTGCCGCGGTCCTCCTCGCTCAGCGCGGGATCCGAGCCGGCAAAGTCGGCGGTGCCGGCCTGCAGTTGCGCGACGCCGTCACCGGAGCCGACGCCCTGGTAGTTGACGGTCAGGCCACCGGACTTCAGCTTGGAGCCGACCTCCTGGTAGATCGGGGCCGCGAAGGTCGAGCCGGCGCCGTTCAGCGTGGCCTGGACCTTCGGGGTGTCGCCGCCGCCCCCGGCGGCTGGGCTCGTGCTCGTGCTCGTGCTGGTGTCGTCGCTGCCACAGGCAGCGACACCCAGCGCGAGGGTCCCCGCGCCGAGTACGGCGATGAACTTGGTTGATCTCACAACGTCTCCTTCTGGAATGGACGATCGACCTCAGGGTGCGGGCGTCGTGCCGTCATCCTGCGACCGAGTCGTCTCGTTTATGTGAAAAAGGTGTGAAGGCTCGGGCTGTAGGCGGTAGCCGAACCCGACATGGGTGTGGATGTACCGCCAGTCCGGGAGCGCGTGCTCGAGCTTCACGCGGAGCTTGTGGACGTACACGTCGATCGAGCGGTCTCCGTCCCGCAGCTCGCCGCCCCACACCGTCCGGTACAGGTCGTGGCGGGCCACGATCCCGCCCTGGTGGCGCACGAGGGCGCAGAGCAGCTGGAACTCGCGCACCGAGAGCGTCAGCGCCCGGCCGGCGGCCAGGACGAGGCCGTCGGACGGCCTGACCTCCAGCTCTCCGGCGTGCAGCGTCTCGTTGTGGCGGGCGGCCTCCATCGACTCAGAAGCCTCCCGGTTGCACAGACCCCAGCGGTTACCCGGACGTGAAGCCACCGTGAAAGACCTGTGAACGGACGCGGTCAGCCGGAGCGGCCAATAAGGTCCTCGGGAATGTTCCTTCCCGGCCGCCGCGCCGATGACCGTGCCGTGCTCGCGCTGCTGGAGGAGTCCGGGGCCAACGTCCAGCGTGCGACGGGCGTCCTGCACGCGTTGCTCAAGGACTACCCCGAGCGCGCCAACCTCGCGCAGGAGATGCTCGCGTGCGAGCACGAGGGCGACCGCATCACCCACGACATCATCCACGCCCTGCACGCTTCCGGCCGGCGTCCGCGCCGGGGTGGCCTTAGCACCGCCGACGGCCATACGCTGGCCAGTGCCCTCGACGACATCGTTGACTACGCCGAGCAGACCGCCGACACGATGGGGACGTTCCGCATCGAGGCTCCGATGGAGCAGGCGACCGCGCTGGCCGAGGTGCTCGTCGGGGCCGGGGAGCAGGTGGCGCGCGCGCTGGGCTGCCTGCGCACGGGGGCACAGATGGGCCCGCACCTGGTGGAGATCCACCGACTGGAAAACGAGGGCGACCGCGTCACCCGCGACGCGGTCGGCTCGCTGTTCGTCGCCGGCATCGACCCGATGGTCGTCATCCGCTGGAAGGACATCTTCGACGTGCTGGAGTCCTCCGTGGACGCATGCGAGACGGTGGCCAACATCCTGGAGGGCATCAGCCTGAAGCGGCGGTAGGCGCAGGGTCCGTGCCCGCTTCGGCGCCTTGGCGCATCAGGCCCACGCCGCATTTCCAGCAGAACACCGCCCCGCGGCTGTGCACCGCCCCGCAGCTGCGGCATTGACCGGCCACGCCCTCCTCGGCCGCGGCCAGAAGACGCTCGAGCTCACCGAGCTCCCCGTCGGCTTCCTGTAGCACCGCGGCGCGGAGCATGAGGACATCGGGCCGGAAGTGATCGCGGATGGCCATCTCGTAGGTCAGGCCGCCCAGGTCCCACGTCAGCTCGGCGACGCGCTCGGCCAGGGCGTCGCGGCGCGCGCGCAGCTCACCGACGTCGTTCGCCGGCGTGGCCGCCCCCTGTCCCGGGCGCAGGCGCTGCAGCACGCGAGCCACGGGTGTGGCGGTCGTCTGGCTGGTGGGGTCACTCATCTGGTGCTCCATCTGCGCAGCATGCGCTATCCGATGTCCTGGAAGCCGCCCCCGCCCGCGGGAGCCTTGTTGTCCTTGGGCGGCGCCTTGCCCGGCACCGCGATGTTCTTGCCGAGCTTGTCGATCTGCTTCTGGTATGCCCTGCCCGACAACTTCGACAGCGCCTTGAGCTTCTGCTTGGACGCCGTCTTGGGCTTGGACACGCTCGTCTTCGCCGTGCCCCCGGCCGAGGAGGACGAGGTGTCGTCCTTGGCTTTAGGGGTCTTGGCGGCGGCCGGGTCGGTGGCGGTGGTCGCCGTGGCCGCCGGAGCTACCGCGCCTCCGCCGACGCTGACGACCACGGGCTTGGGGTCGGCGGCGGCCACGGTGGTGTCCCGGGTCGCGAATCCCGATCCCACGAGCACGCCGATGAGCATGGCCAGCAGCAGGACGCCCACCCCGGCGATCAGCCCGGCGTTGGTGCGCGCGCGGGCGAGGAGCGTGGTGTCGGCGGCCGGCGACGGCGCGGTCGCGGCCGTGACGGATGGGTGGGTCAGCGTCGGCGGCGCGTCCGCGCGCAGCACCTCCAGGAAGGCCAGACGGGCGGTGCGCGCTCGCACCCCGCAGGTCAGGCAGTAGCGCTGGTCGGCGGCGAGCGGGGCCTCGCACCCCGGGCACCGCTCGCCCTCGGCGGCGAAGGTCGTGGTCATGGCGTCTGTCCCTCGGTCAGGGTGGTCGGGGCCGTCGCGACCTGCAGCCGCGCTCCGGCAGGGCTTCCGACGAAAAAGATCTTGTAGAAGACGGGCTTCTTCGTCGGGGCAGGGTTCAGGCGCTCGACGATCCCCCGGCCGGCCGCGACGACCTTGCCGCCCTTGAGCGCCACGCCGAAAATCGGGATGTTCAGCTGGGGGATCTTTGACCGGTTGGTGATCTGCGCGGTGGCGTAGGGGCCTGTCGAGTCACGGTCGAGCTTCGGCGGGCCGAGTACGACGCCCGGGGCCGCGCCGGCCGCCCGGCCCTTGTCCTTGCCGACCTGCACGTCGACGGAGGCGGGCTTGCCGCCCGGCGCGAGCACCTGGTCGTTGACCCAGTAGGCGGTCTTGCCGGCCGGCAGGTAGGCCAGCTCCTGCAGCGCCGTCTGCAGGCCGTCGATGTCGTTGCGGTAGACCTCCTGCCCCGCCGTGTCCTTGACCGTGAGGAAGATCGGCACGCGCACCGCGTCGGTGGGCCCGGTGTTCTCCAGTTGCACGACGACCGCGTTACCGGAAGCGGCGGTGAGCACCGTCTTCTCGCTGACCCGCACGGACGCGTTGGCGGCCCCGACCTTCAGTGTGGCCAGCTGCGCCTTGCCCTTGCCGGTCCGCTCCAGGCGCGCGCTCTTGGTCTGGGAGCTCTCGCACGCGCCCAGGGCGAGCGTGCCGAGTGCGGCCCCGGCGATGAGACCGGCGCGGCGCATCAGCCGAACGCGCCGCCGACGTAGTCTCGGGTGCGCTCGGCGCGCGGCGCTCCGAAGACCTGCTCGGCCGCTCCGTACTCGACGAGGTCCCCGAGGTACATGAAGGCGACGTGGTCGCCGACGCGGTGGGCCTGCTGAAGGTTGTGGGTGACGATGACGATCGCCAGCTCGGCCCGCAGCTCACCGATCAGCGACTCGATGACCTCGGTGGAGCGGGGGTCCAGCGCCGAGCACGGCTCGTCCATGAGCAGGACCTCGGGCCGCGTGGCGATGGCACGAGCGATGCACAGCCGCTGCTGCTGTCCGCCGGACAGGCGCAGCGCCGGCCGGTCCAGGTCGTCCTTGACCTCGTCCCACAGGCCCGCGCGCCGCAGCGCCTCCTCCACGTAGGGCTGCACGACGGCGCGGCCGGGCCGCTTGCGCGACTGCTCGCGCAGCGCGTAGGCGACGTTGTCGAAGATCGACATCGGAAACGGATTGGGCTGCTGGAAGACCATCGCCACGCGGCGGCGCAGCGTCGTGACCTCCAGTTCGTCGATGTCGACGTCGTCCAGGACGACGCGGCCGGCGCGGCGGGCGGTCGCCGTCAGCTCGGTCAGGCGGTTCAGGGTGCGCAGCAGCGTGGTCTTGCCGCAGCCCGACGGGCCGATGAGGGCGAGCACCTCACCCTGGCGGATCGACAGGTCCACGGCCCTGACCGCCTCGTTGGTGTCGTAGAAGACGCTCAGGCCCTCCAGCCGCATCCGCTCGGGCCCACGCTCGCCGGACCGGACGTGGCGCGCGGCGGCCGCCGCGCCCGGCCCGGTCCCGACGGGAGCCGGGGACGCGACCGTCGGGGGGCGGTCCAGCGCAATACGACGGACCGGTGGCGGCAGGGTCGGGCCCGCGGCGGGGTGATCCTGCGCGAGGCGGACGGCCGCCCCGGTGCCGCGGTCGTCGTCGGTGTCCAGGGTGATCATGCTCCGAGCCTTCCGTTCTGCAGTCCGGTCTGGGATCCGCGGCGCGCGATGACGTCCACGGCGAGGTTCAGCGCCACGACGATGAGCAGCAGCACGAAGGCGGCCGCGTACGCCTTCTGCGGCGCGTTGCCCTCGCCGGCCGGGGAGTTGTTGTAGACGTAGCTCGTCAGGGTGCTGCCCGTGCCCTTGAGCGCGTTAAAGCCGGGGATCGAGCCCTCGGACTCCAGGCGCAGCGTCGCCCCCAGCAGCACGATGACCACGGCGGTGTCGCCGCAGATGCGGCCCATGCCCAGTGCCATGCCGGTCGAGATGTTCGAGCGCACGCTGGGCAGCAGGACCCGGCGGATCGTGGCGATCCTTGTCTTGCCCAGGCCGTAGGAGGCCTCGCGCACGTGCGCGGGGACCGCCTGCAGGCCCTCGCGGGTGGTCCCGAAGACCATCGGGAGCGCGATCAGCGACATCATCGCTCCCGCAGTCATGAACGAGCGGCCGAACACCGCCCCGCCGTCGGCGGTCAGCGAGAGCGGCGCGAACAGGTGCTGCTGGAAGAGCGCCAGGCCGAAGATGGCGATGACGATGTCGGGGGTGCCGGCGACGATCTCGATCCCTGACTCCACGGCGCGGGCAAAGGCGCTCGGGCGGCCGTACTCGACGATCCACACCGCGGTGCCGACGGCGATCGGGGTGGCGATGGCGATGCCGATCACCGTCAGCAGCACCGTGCCGACGATCGGGTCCAGGAAGCCGCCGGTCTTCGCCTGGTCCAGTCCGGCCTCCGGATGGGTCGTCAGCAGCGTGAAGGTCAGGTACTGCACCCCACGCACGCCGAGGTACACGACGATCGCCGCCGCGATGAGGCACAGCGCCAGCCCGCAGGCCCAGCACAGCGCGAAGGCCACGCGGTCGCCGTAGCGCCACGTCGACAGCGACTCGCCGGTGCGGCGGCGGCGCGGCGGGCGCCGCGGTCCGCCCGGCGGCACGTACGGGGGCAGCGGCGGCAGCGTGCCCGGCGTCCGGATCTCGGTGGCCATCAGACCCGGATCCCGTACTTCTTCATGGGCTGCTTGGCGATGTAGCCGCCCACCGACAGGGCGAAGCTGGACAGCAGCAGCAGCAGGGCGAACGCGTAGACGGACGAGCGGATGGCCGGGGCGTTGAGCGACTCGACGTTCTCGACGATCGTCGCGGCCAGCGGGCGCAGCGGCTCGAAGAGGAAGCTGAGGCCATCCAGCGGGTTGGGAGAGAACCCACGGCCGCCGGAGACCATCGAGAGCATGATCCCCTCGCCCAGGGCCCGGGCGGTGGCCAGCACGGCGGCGGCGATGATCGCCGGGCGCGCCGCGCGCACCGAGACCGTCCACGTCGCACGCCAGCGGTTGACGCCGAGGGCCACGGCACCCTCCGTCCAGCTCTTTGGGACCGAGTACAGGGCGTCGGTGATGATCGCGATCATGATCGGCGTGATCATCACGGTGAGCACCAGCGTCGCCACCAGGAGGCTCGTCCCGGAGAGCTGCACCACGTACTCGACCGACCGCTTGCGACCGTCCGGGAGCAGGTGGTCGTTGACGAACGGGGCCAGCACGAGGATGCCGATGAGCCCGTAGATGACCGACGGGACGGCGGCGAGCAGCCGCACGACCGGGACGATGACGCGTCGCAGGCGCGGCGGAGCGAACTCGACGATGAAGATGGCGCTGAACAGCGCAAAGGCCAGGCCGACGACGACCGCGACGGCGGTGGTCAGGACGGTCGCGTAGATGAGCGGGCCGGCGTTGATGGCGAACTGGTCGCCACCCCGGCCCACGCCGTTGACCTGGTCGGAGATCTGGGCGTCCACGTCGCCGCCGAAGCCCAGCCAGCCGATGAGGTGGTTGTTGCGCAGCGTCGGCCACGCCTTGACCGCGACGAAGACGATCATCAGCGCGATGACCAGCAGGACGAGGGAGGCCAGCGCGCCGAGCACTCGCTCGGCGCGCCGGTCGCTCCAGGGGGCCCGGAGGCGTTCCAGCATCAGGTGCGTCTCCGAGCCCTTTGGGGCTACCTCAGCGGGACCCAGTGGGTGGCGATGATCTTCTGCGCCACCTTCGAGCCCTGGACCCAGGAGATGAACTTCTTCGTGCCGCCGCGCGCCGCCCCGCGGGTCACCATGTAGAACGAGCGCACGCCGCCGTACTGGCCGGACTTCGCGTTGGCCAGGTTGCAGGAGACCCCGGCGTAGGCGGGGGCGTTCACTCCGGACGTGAAATCCTGGGACACGTAGCCGATGGCGTTCTTGTTGCCCTTGACCGTCTGCTGGACGAGGCCGTTGGAGGACTTGGCCGACGCAATCGGGGAGAGCTTCGTGGGGCCCAGGAAGATCTTCTGGAAGGCGTCCTGCGTGCCCGACGCCGCGGTGCGCACCGTCAGGTCGATCGGGCCGGACACCGTCGAGCCGGGGACGTCCTCCCAGTTGCGCACGTCACCGGAGAAGATCGACTTGATCTGGTTCTGCGTGAGGTTGGGCAGCCTGTTGGCCGGGTTCGTGATCAGGCAGATCGCGTCCTTGGCGATCTTGTTGAACACGACGCCCGAATCCGAGTCCTTCGGGTCCCGCGAGGAGTTGCCGATCGACACGCGGCCGGCGGCGACGTCGGCGACGCCGACGTCGGACCCGCCCTGCGCGAGCTTGAACTTCAGCTTGCCCTTGAGCCTGCGGTCTTTCAGGTAGCCCTTGGCGAGCAGCGAGGCCAGCGGGGCGACCGAGGTCGAGCCGCTCATGGTGATGACCGGGGCGGCGGACGCGGTGGCCGGAACGGCAGTGCCGAGCACGGCGACGGCGACGGCGCCGACGCCCAGGCGACGGACGGGATTCATGGCAGGTGTTCTCCTAAGGTGGCGGGGACGGCGCCGGGCGGGTCGTCGACCCAGGGCGCTGCGAGGCGACCGGGATGGTCGGGCCCCGGCGGCCGGCGGTTGTGAACGACTTGGATCCAGTCGGTGAATTTTCGGGAAAGACGGAATCCGTCTCAGCCTGTCGGGTCTCCGGTCACACCCCGTTCACCCCATCGTCCGCGACGGCACGGAGACTCGGCGTCGGCCGACTGCGTCCGCAGCGCCACCGTCCGCCTGCCGCATGTCCTTGCCACCCCCGCCCTCCCCCCCGCCGTCCGGCCCCGAAGGGGCGCCCTGCGCGCAATGCGCCGGCCTGCTGGTCGCCGATCAGCGCTACTGCCTGCAGTGCGGACGCCGTCACGGCGACGCCCGGCTCGACGTGCTCGTCCACGCCCGCGGCCCGGCCGGACGCATGCGCTCCGCGATCCACGTCGCCCCGCCGGCGTCCGCGCTGCCGGCACCACGGGCGCCGTCGCTGTGGCCGCGAGGCGCCCCGAGCCCGCACGTGGCGGCCAGCCTGTGCCTGGCCATGCTCGGTGGCGGCGTGGCGCTGGGCACGGCCGCCGGTCCCGGCGCGGCCGGCACCTTCACCACCGGGGGCCGGCAGATCATCGCCATCGTCTCACCGCCGCCCCGGCCGGCCGAGGTGCTCGCCGACGCACCATCCGCGGCGGAGGACTCCGCCCCGCCGCCGACGCGGGCCGCCCCCGCGCCCGCAGCGCCCACCGATCCGGCCGGCTCGAGCGCAGAAACCGCACCGACGGCAGAGGCTCCGCCCCCGCCCCCGGCCGGCGGGAACGACACCCCTGACGTCCCCGAGACCGCGGCGCCCTCCCGGCTGCCGCCGGTCAAGCACGTGTGGGTCATCTCGCTCACCGGCCAGCGCTTCGAGGACACGTTCGGGCCCGGGGCCACCGAGCCCTACCTCGCCACGACACTGCGTGCGCGCGGGACCCTGCTGACGCACTCGTACGCGATCGCCCACGGCACCCTGCCCAACTCGGTCGCGCTGCTCACTGGCCAGGGGCCGAACCCCGCCACCCAGGCAGGATGTGCGCAGCTGACGGCGCTGGACCCCGGCACCGTGGATGCCGCGGATCCGCAGCGCCAGGCGCGTGGGCGCGGCTGCCTGTACCCGAAAGCGGTGACCTCGCTGCCGGACCAGCTGAGCGCGACCGGCCGCACGACGAAGGCGTACGTGGAGGGCATCGCCGACCCCGACCCGGCCGGCCCCCGGACCTGCCGCCACGCGGCCGCCGGGCAGCCGGATCCGTACGCGCTGCTGCGCGCCGGCGACCCCTACCGCTCCGACCGCAACCCGTTCGTCCACCTCGACGCCTACGTCGGTGACGCCACCCGCTGCGCCGCCGAGGTCGTGGACACGGACGCGCTGACCACCGACCTGGCTTCCGCGGACACGACCCCAACACTCAGCTACATCGTCCCCGACGCCTGCCACGACGCGGGCGACGTCCCATGCGCGCCGGACGCCCCCGCCGGGCTGGCGGCCGCCGCCGCCTGGCTGGCGCCGGTGGTTGACGCCATCACCGCCACCGCCGCCTACCGCGAGAGCGGCCTCATCGTGCTGACCTTCGACCACGCCCCCCAGGACGGGCCCCGGGCGGACTCGCGGGCCTGTACGTGCGCCCCGGCCATGTGGCCGAGCACCCCGAACGCCGGCGGGCCTTCCACGCCCGGCCGCGGCGGCGGGCGCGTCGGAACCCTGCTGCTGTCCCCTTTCGTGGCCGAGGGCCGCACCCTCGGAGTCCAGCTGGATCCCATCTCCCTGCTGAAGTCGCTCGAGGATCTGTTCGGCCTCGAGCATCTCGGCGCCGCCGCCGCCGACACCCGTCACGCGCTCGGTCCGGGCGCCTACCCGCGCTACGTGCCGCCACGGGGCTGAGGGCCACCGCCCGGGTCACCAAAGGTTCACCTCCCGGCAACGGGCCGGTAACGAACGAGATCCGTCCGACCTCCAGGATCCCGCTCGCGTGCGCCGCCGCTTCAGTGGGCACCGCCCCCATCATCGATCCAACGGAGGACATCCAGTGAACATCGCCACATCCCTGCGGGGAAAGGCCCTTGCGTCCACGCTCAGCGTGCTCGCCCTCATGGCACTCGCGCTCGTCGTGCTGCTCAGCCGATCGGCGAACGCGCCGGCACGAGACGTGCAGTTCAACAACCTCGATTGTCGTGGGCACATCGAGAAGGCCCCGCCGTCGACCGACGACGGCGGTGACACCCCGGTGAAGTACGTGTTCGCCTGCAACGGACCGATCACCGGCTATCAGATCCAGCCGAACCTCGAGGTGCAGTCGCTGGAGACCGAGACGTTCGGAGCCGACAAGACCGGTGTGCCCTACGCGAACGACGCGTTCTCCTGCAGCGGGAACATCCCTGGGTACGGGATCAACTGCGTCGGGTTCGCTGGGTTCCTGGACAACGCCAAGCGGACCTACGACACCGACCAGAAGTCCTACAGCACGATCGCCGGCACGTTCACGATCGACGGCGACATCTGCACCGAGCCGCGCGTCGATCCGCTGCTGACCGTCGTGACCTCGGGCATCGACGCCAAGGGGCAGCCGACGACCGCGATCTCCGGTCCGTTCGACCTCGGGCGCCCGGTCCGCAGCGGCTGCAAGTACACCAAGGCCGCGGTCAAGCGCCGCATCCCCCGCGACGGTAAGGACACCGACGCGTCCGACAGCGACATCGGCTGATCGCCCGGACCGGGCGCCGCGTGGCAGCGCGGCGCCCCGGGGCAGGCGACGAGCAGAGGCGCGACGGACGTGAACCGCCGGCCGCCGGAGCGGGTCTATGGGTACGCCAACCCTACGCCCGTCCGGAGGACGCCCCGTGCACCAGCCGATCCGTTCCATCGACCGCACCCACCGCCTGATCCACGCCGGGATCTTCCTGGCCGGTGCGGTGCTCCTGCAGCTGCTCGTCGGGACCGACGACCCGCAGGTCGGTTTCTACTGGACCCCGCTGCTGCTCGGGATCATCTACACGGTTGCGGCGCTCAGCGGCGGCCGCCGGGGCAGCTACTGGTCGACCGGGCCGGTGCTGCTCGGGTGGGGCGGTGTGGTGGTGTGGCTCAACGAGGCGCGGCCCGACGTGTTCGCGTCGTCGGCCTACTCGTTCGGAATGGGCCTGGGCGTCCTGCTCGCGGGCCTCCTGCTGCGGCTCGGCTTCCGCGTCGACTTCATCTCGGTCGGCGCCACCGCGACGATCGCCGGGCTCATCTTCATGTTCGACCGCACCGTGGAGTTCATCGGCGACGGCACGACATTCACGGTCAGCCTCGCCGTCATCGCCGCCGGCAACGCGCTGTTCGCGTTCACCACGAAGGCGGAGCCAGCGACGGCCTGACGCCAGTCGCAGGCACCGCCATCACGGCGCCGGCAGCGAGGTCGCCGGGCGTCAGGCGCCGAGCGCCAGGTCATCGTAGGTCACGGCCTCACGCCGCCCGGCGCGGCGCAGGACCCGCTCCAGGGACGCGATGCGGCCGGCGACCTCCAGGTCGCCCGGGTGCAGGTCCACCCGCAGCAGCGGTCCGGTTCGGCGCCGTGAGCGCACGCGGGGCCAGCGGCAATGGTCGCCCGGGCCGGCGTCCGGTCCGGGCAGGGTGAGGGCGGGTAGCGGCGCCGTGCGCCGTCCGTGGTCCAGGGACAGGCGAGTCACGGACGCCCACCACGAGAAGGACTCCGCCAGCGCCCGCTCGAGCGCCGGCGTGTAGGCGTAGGCCGGGGCGACGAAACCGAGGGGCTCGACCCCGGCCAGCTTGAGGACGCGGCGCCCGGCGGCCACCGCCCGGCGGGCCTCCCCCGCGTCCAGCCCGACGAACTCGGCCTCCCGCGCCCGCTGGCCCCGCGGCACGGCCCGCGCCGCGCGGGGACCGGCCGGTCCGCGCCGGTGCTGGAAGCCGTGCTGGGCCACGGCGTCCCCGCCGTCGACCTGGGCGCCGAGCCACCGCGCCAGCTCGGGGGAGCGATCGTGCAACGGGTGCAGGTCGCCGGCCGGGATGACCAGCAGCGTCACCTTGCCCACCCCGAGGTCGTGCAGCCAGTCGCGCATGAGCGCGCACCGCGCGAAGGTCGCCGGCTCGATGTCGTGCAGCGCGACCGCGATCCGCGAGCTCGGCGGCGGCGTCCGCCGGGGCCCGGTCACCTCAGGCGGCACGGCGAGCGCGAGCCGCGGCCGCCGAGCCGCCGAGCGCCTCGTGGTAGCCGTCGCCGAGGCGCCCCAGCGCGCGTTCCCAGGTGCGCTGGCGCACCGCGGCCAGGCCCGCGCGGCGCAGGCGCTCGCGCAGCAGGTCGGAGCCGACGACGTCCAGCAGCGCGTCCGCGAGCGCATGCCGGTCGGCGGACGCCAGCAGCCCGGTGACCCCGTGCTGGACGATCGAGCACGGCCCGCCCTCGGCGACCGCGACGACCGGCAGCCCTGACGCCTGCGCCTCGAGGAGCACCTGGCCGAACGTGTCGGTGCGGCTGGCAAACAGGAAGGCGTCGGCGGAGGCGTAGGTCTGCGCCAGGATGTCGCCCTCCTGCCAGCCCAGGAACGTCGCGTGCTCGCCGAGGCGCTCGCGCAGGCGCTGCTCCTCGGGTCCGCCACCGGCGAGCACGAGGTGCAGGCGCCCGTCACGGGTGCGGGCGGTGAGGAAGGCGTCAGCGAGCAGGTCGGCGCCCTTCTCCTGGGTCAGCCGCCCGACGTAGAGGACGCGGACGGCGTTCTCGCCACCCGCTCCGGCGAACGTGTCGTCGCTCCGCTTGGCCGGGTCAAAGCGCCCCAGGTCCACGCCGCGGTCCCAGCGCCCGATGCGCGTGGCCTCGATGCCCATGGCACGCAGCACCTCGTCGCTCTGCGGGGACGGACTGAGGACGTGGTGGCACTGCTGGTAGAACGCGGCGACGGCCATCCGCGCCAGCGCCTCCACCTGCGGGTCGGCGGTGCGCAGGCCGGCGTAGGCGGCCAGCTCAGTGTGGTAGCTGCCCAGCACCGGCAGGTCCATCATGCGCGCGATGATCGCGGCGGCGACCCCGGCCGGGCCTGGCGAGCACAGGTGCACCACGTCGTAGCGGCCCTCGGCGAGGGTCTCGACCACGGCCGGCAGGGACGGCACGCCGACCTGCAGGCCGGCGTAGAACGGGATGTCGATCTCGGCGACGGCGCTCAGGCGCCGGTCCACGTTCGGGTCGGTGCCGACGACCTCGACCTCGAACCCGGGGACGCCACGCTCACGGATCTCGTCGAGGGTGTGCGTGACGCCGTGCATGCCGCCGACCCCGTCGGCGACCAGGGCGACGCGCAGCGGCTGGGCGACGGGGCCGAGGTCCCGGGCGAGCTTGCCCTTCTCCTTGCCGAGGAACGCCGCCGCCGGCGCGTAGGGGATTGCGGCCACGCAGGCGTCGAAGAGGCCAGTCGCCGCACCGAGGTAGTCCGCCCCGGCCGGCTGCTGGGTCATCGCGACGATGTCGTCGACGGCGCGGACGAGCTTGCGCTCGTGGTGGCGCCGGGCGCGGCGGTACAGGTCGGCGTGGCCAAAGTCCTCGTCCTGCAGGTGGGCGAGCAGCTGCGCCTCGTCGAGGTCCAGGTCGACCGCCGACAGCCAGGCGTGCAGGAGCGCCCGGGCGTCCTGCGGGCCGAGGTCGCCGCTCGTCGTGCCGCCGCGGGCGTCGCCCTCGCGCATGATGCGCTCGACCATGGTCAGGACGGCCTGCGGGTTCGGAGGCGCCCCGCCCCGTGTCCCGTCCCGGCCGAGGGCGCGGACCGCCAGCCCCATCGCGGCGTGCGCCCACTTGGCCGCGCTGCCCTGTTCCCCGCGCGCCGTGGCCTGCCCCGCCCGGATGTGCGCCAGGTAGTCCTGCCACGTCGCGGCGGCGGGCGTCTCGGTGAACGTGCGGCCGATGTCCACGCCGGCGTGGTCGTCGCTGCCGGCGATCCCGATGCCGCCGTGGGTCTGGATGTAGATCTCGGCCGGGAGGTTCAGCTCACGGGCGCGGGAGCCGTTGCGGGTCTCCCACACGTCGAAGAGCTGGGCCAGACGTCGGCGATGGCGCGGCGTCAGCGGCGCGGCGACTGCGTAGAACGGGTGCGCGAGGGCGGTCGTGATGTCGTGCTCCCGCAGGTACTCCGCGCACACCTCGACGTCGCCGGCGTGCGCCTGCAGCCACTCGTGGTCCTCGGGCGTGATGCCGTAGCAGAGCACGTGCACGGCCTGCGGCTCGCCGCGGAAGTTCGCGGTGAGCTCTTCGCTGAGGAAGACGCGCGGGTCGTCGGCGATCTGCTGGGCCCCGGCGATCGTGTCGTGGTCGGTGATCGTCACGAAGTCCATCCCGCGGCGGGTCGCGAGCTCGAGGACGTCCTCGGGCGGGGTGGCGCACTCGGGCAGGCCGAGCGAGGTCTGCACCCCGAGCTTGGACAGCACGCTCGCGGTGCTGTGGCAGTGCAGGTCGGCGCGGCTGACGCGCGGTTGCGGCGGGGCGGTCGGGGTCGTCGGTGCGGGGGTCGGGAGCGTCATCGGTGCGCCTCCTGCGGTTGGGGACCTGACGTTGCCTACAGGTCGCAGAATGTCCTGCAGAACGGCGCCTTTTGTGTTCAACCCGCCACCTCGCTGTGACCGTCCAGTGAAGGCCGGGCACGTCCGGCCCAGCGGACGCGCCCACTTCTCCGCCAGCCCGTCGGCTGTCCACCAGCTACCCGCAGCCCGGTTGCCTGACCGGACAGTCCCGGACGTGCTGCACGGAGCCTGGCTGTCGTATCGCGTACGTGAACCTCCACGCGTCCTCGAGCCGCCCGCCCGCCTGTGCCACGTGGAGTCTCGTTGCCGTATGACATACGTGATCCTCCGCGCACCCGGCGAGCGTGAAGGTCCCGTGAACGGAGGCGAGAACACAGCACAACCCGACCGATCCCCGCCCACCTCCCGCGTGAAGGTCCCGTGAACGGGCGGGGGAACGGGCTCGGTGGGCGCCAAGATCCACCCGGATGCCTGCCACCGTCGCCGCCGCCCGCGACCGCGTCGTGCTCACGCGCGGGGAGCTGGAGCTTGAGGTCGGGCTGCGCCCCCTGCGCATCCACCTGCGCCGCGACGGCAGGCGCCTGCTGCGCGGCCTGCACGTGTGGGCGTGTACCGGCGAGGTCCGCGACCGCTTCCTGCCGCTCACCGAGGGCGTCGTCGCCGATGAGCGCACCGGGTTCCCCGAGCGCGCGGTCGCGGCGTCGGTCGCCCGTACCGACAGCGACGGGGTGCTCTTGGCCCTCACGCTGCAGGGCGGCCGCCACGCCGAGCTGCACCTCGCCCTGCCGCGACCGCACGAGCTCACCCTCGAGCTCGTCGCCGACGACGGGCCGCTGCGCCTGGCCGCGGCCTGGGACCTGCGCTCCAGCGAGCGCTTCGCCGGGCTCGGAGCCCGTCACGCGCACACCGTCGATCACCGCGGCCGCGAGATCCAGCTGGGCGCCGACCGGCGCTACACCGGCCCGGACTGCCCGCCCGACCTGCTCGCGCTCGGCGGCATCCCCCAGGGCGACTACGCCCCGGTCCCGTGGCTGCAGTCCTCCCGCGGCTATGCGGTGTGGTGCGACACGCACGGCAACGGCACGCGCGTCGACATCGGCGGCCGCCACGATGCCACCACGGTATCGGTGCGCGCGGCGTCCGGCCCGCTGCGCCTGCACGTCTTCTGCGACCTCACCCCCGCCGCCCGTCTGCGCCGGTACCTGCAGCGGACCGGCGTCCCGCCGGTCCTGGCCGAGTGGGGGTATGGCGTCTGGAAGTCCCGCGACGTCTACGAGCACCAAGACGACGTGCTGGAGGACTCCGACGGCTGCCGCTGGCACGCGATCCCGCTCGACGCCGTGGTCATCGACTCGCCCTGGGAGACGCAGTACAACACCTGGATCCCGAACCCGCACCAGTTCCCGGACTTCGCCGGGATGGTGGCGCGGATGCGCGCCGACGGGGTGCGGACCGTCGTGTGGGTCGTCCCGTGGACGAACCTGGAGTCCCTCGACGGCCAGATCCCGCCAGACCCCGGCTCGCGCCGCCTGCACCGCGAGCCCGCGTCCAACTACGCCCACGGTGTGGAAGCCAGCGCCTTCGTCCGCGACGCCGAGCGCGACGAGCCCTACGTTGCGCGCTGGTGGATGGGCACCGGCTCGCCCGTGGACTTCACGAGCCCGGCCGCCGAGACGTGGTGGCGCGAGCAGGCCAAGGCCGTCCTGCGCCTGGGCGTGGAGGGCATCAAGGCCGACGATGGGGAGGGTTACTACCTGCCCGACGACGTGCGCCTGGCCGACGGCAGCACCGGAGCGCAGTCGGCCTGGCGGCTCGGCGACGGGTACCGCCGGTCGATGCAGGCCGCCCTCGACGACGTTCACGGCCCGGGGCGCGGGGTGCTGTTCGGCCGCTGCGGCTGGACCGGGCAGCAGGCGACCGGCGCACTGTGGGCCGGGGACCAGGCCTCGGACTTCTGGTCGCTGCAGGCCCTCGTCGCCGCGCTGATCAGCGCCGCCTCGTCGGGCTTCTCCAACCTCTCGCACGACGTCGGCGGCTACCTCGGGGAGGGGGGCCTGCGGCGCTGCCCCAAGGAGCTGCTGCTGCGCTGGGTGCAGCTCGGCTGCTTCACCCCGCTCATGCAGGCTCACGGCCGCCTGCAGCAGGAGCCGTGGACCTACGACCCGCAGACGCTGGCCCTCTACCGCGCCTACGTGCTGCTGCACGAGCAGCTCGTCCCCTACGTGCGCGCGGCGGCCGCGTCCTGCGCCCGCACCGGCCTGCCGATCGTGCGGCCGCTGTCGCTCGTGGACCCCGGACACCCGGACGCTTGGTCGGCCGCCGACGCCTTCGGCTACGGGCCGGCACTGTGGGTCGCGCCGGTGGTCGAGGAGGGCGCCCGCGAGCGCGAGACCGTGCTGCCGCGCGGGCGGTGGGTGCAGACGTGGGACGGCGCGACGGTCGAGGGCGGGGGCGAGGTCCTCGCCCCCTGCCCGCTGGACACGATCCCGGTGTGGGTGCGCCACGGCGCGATCGTGGTCACCCACCCGTCGTCGCACGTCACGCGCGGCCTGGGCGACACGCCCGAGCACGAGCGGCCGGTCGAAGCCACGCTGTGGGGACGGCCGGCGTGCGGCCGGGCGGCCGCCCGCCTGGCCGACGGGACCGTTTTGCGCTGGGCGGCGCGCGGCGGCTGGTCGGTCCATGCACCCCACGGCCCGCGCGAGGTGCGGGTGCGCGTGGCCGGTCAGGCGCCGGTGCGCTCCATCTGAGTTTCGAGCGCCGCGTAGGCCTCGTCGACGGCGCGCTTGGCCGCGGTGTGGCGGGCGGTGGACTTCGCGGACGCGTAGGCGGTCGCCCACGCCTCGGGCCCGGCCAACTCGTCCTCCAGGACCGCCAGGGCGGCGTCCGCGTCCTCGGCGGCCCGCTCCAGGCGCGCGAGCTCCTTCAGCGCGTTCTTCGACGGCCCGGCCGCGGGCTTGGGCGGCGCGATGCCGCCGGCCCCCTTGCCGCCGTTCGTCGACTTCGCCACTCCGCCCGCGGCGGCCGGCGGGGCACCGCCGGCCTCGGCGCCGGGCCCTCCCAGGCTGCGCACGATCGCCCGCCCGTCGGCGTCGCGCCGCTCGCGCCCTGCACCCAGCGGGTTCAGCCGCGGCGGCGGCATCGGCGGCTCGGGCAGCCCGAGCGTGCGACGCTCGTCCCGGATCCGCAGGTACTCCGGCCAGCCGCCGACGTAAGAGTGCAGGCCGTGATCATGGATCGCGACCGTCCGCGTCCCGACGGCCTCCAGCAGCGCCCGGTCGTGGCTGACGAGCAGGATCGCGCCCGCGTAACCGCGCAGCGCGTCCTCCAGCGCCTCGCGCGACTCGATGTCCAGGTGGTTGGTCGGCTCGTCGAGGATGAGGACGTTGGCGCCCGAGGTGACGAGGATCGCCAGCAACAGGCGCTGACGCTCACCGCCGGACAGCCCGTCCAGGGGCTTCTCGGCCTCGGCGCCGCTGAACAGAAAGCGCCCCAGCAGCGACCGGGCCTGGTTGCGCGGCAGGCCGGTGCGCTTGACGCACGCCTCGATGACAGTGCGCGCGCCCCCGGCGGCGAGCTCCTCCCCGTGCTGGGACAAGTAGGCCAGCTCGACGTTATGGCCGAGCGAGAGCTTGCCCTCGTCGAACGGCCGCCGGCCGGCCAGCGCCTCGATGAGCGTCGTCTTGCCCGCCCCGTTCGGGCCGACGAGGGTGACGTGCTCGCCGCGCTCCAGCCACAGCTCGGCCGCGTCCACCAGCGTCTTCGGGGGGTCCGAGGGGACCGCGAGGTGGCCGCCGCTGAGCTCGAAGATGACCCGCCCCGACCGCGCGACCTTCTTGAACTCGAACTCCAGCGCCGCGCCCGCCTTCGGGTCGCGCTCGATCTTGTCGATCTTCTCCAGCTGCTTGACGCGCGACTGGGCCTGCTTGGCCTTCGTGGCCTTGGCCCGGAAGCGCTCGACGAAGCCCTCCAGCCGGGCTATCTCGGCCTGCTGCTTCTCGATCGCCTTGCCCAGGGCCATCTCGCGCATGACCTGCTCCTTGCGCCACTGGTGCCAGGTGCCCTTGAAGTACTTGGCCCGCCCCGCCTCCAGGTCCAGGACATGGGTGCCCACGGCCTCCAGGAACCAGCGGTCGTGGGCGATCATGATGATCGCGGTGTCCAGCGAGGTGAGCGTCTGCTCCAGCCACTCCAGCGACTCGATGTCCAGGTGGTTGGTCGGCTCGTCCAGCAGCAGCAGGTCGGGCTCGGCGGCCAGCGCCCGGGCCAGCGACGCGCGCGTGAGCTGGCCGCCGGAGAACGTCGACAGCGGGCGCTCGAGGTCTGCGTCGACGAAGCCCAGGCCGTGGATCATCGTCTGCGCCCGGTCGCGCCAGCCGTAACCGCCGACCGTCTCGAACTGGGCCTGAACTGAGGCGTAGCGGTCGAAGACGGCCTCGTCGCCCTCACCCATGCGCTGCTCCAGGCGCCCGAGCTCGGCCTCGAGCGCCAGTGGCTCCTTGCACGCCGACAGGACGTAGTCGCGCAGGACGAGGTCGCGCTCGCGCGGCGGGCGCTGGTCGTGCAGGGCCATCCGCGTGCCCTTGGTGAGGATGAGCTCGCCGCCGTCGATGCCAGTCTCACCGGCCAGCATCCGCAGCAGCGTGGTCTTGCCCGCGCCGTTGCGTCCGGCGATCGTCAGGCGCTCCCGGCGCTCCACCTTGAAGGAGACCCCGCGGAGCAGGGGCTCGCCGGCCATGTCCTTCCCGAGGTCCGATGCGATGACGACCGCCATGGCACACAGCGTAGGTTCTCCGACCCTCCGTTGGCCTTCCCCGCCCGCCTTTGACAGACTGTCAAGCTATGTCCACGACATCGATCGACCGTGTGACCCACATCCCGGATCCGGGTGAGCGGGTACCCGTGCTGGTGTGGCCGACGCTGGCCATCTTCGCCGGTGGCCAGGCGCTGTGGTGGTCCGCGGCGGCGCTGTACCTCACCGGCACCCTCCCCTGGTTTGTCACCGTGCCGCTCAGCGCCGTCGCCTCATTCGTCCTGTTCACCGTCGCCCACGACGCCGCGCACCACTCCGCGTCCTCGGACACGACCCTGAACACCTGGCTGGGCCGCCTGGCCACGCCGATGTTCGCGCCGCACGCCGGCTACCGGACGTGGCGCTTCATCCACATGCAGCACCACCGCAACACCAACCACGACGACGGGTCGGACCCCGACCACTACTGCATCGAGGCGCCGCGCTGGCAGCTGCCGCTGCGCTGGGCGACGATCGACCTGCACTACATGGTCTTCTACATCCCCAAGCTGCGCTCACGCCCCGCCGCCGAGCAGCGCGGCCTCGCCATGCAGTGGCTCTTCGCGCTCGCGGTCACCGGCGCGGCGATCGTCACCGGGCACGGGGTGGACCTGCTCGTCGTCTACCTCATCCCCCAGCGCCTGGCCATCACCTTCCTGGGCTGGTCCTTCGACTACCTCCCCCACACCGGCCTGACCGAGACCCCGAAGGGGGACAAGCTCAAGGCCACGCGCAACCGGGTCGGATCGGAGTCGCTGCTGTCCCCGCTGCTCCTGTTCCAGAACTACCACCTCGTGCACCACCTGCACCCGATCGTCCCGTTCCACCGCTACATCGCGGTGTGGCGGCGCAACGAGGAGGCCTACCTGGACGGCGATCCGGCCCTGTCCACCGTCCGCGGGCGCCCGCTGACCGCGGACGAGTACCGCGAGCTGCGCGCCGAGGCCTCCGCCCACTGAGGGTTCGCGAACCCTGGGGCTCAGCGGCGCCCGCGTCGCTCGCCCCGCAGCGCCTCGATGCGCCGCCGGTCACGCTTGGTCGGCCGTGCCCCGGACGCCTCCGGGCGTCCCATCGCGTCCAACGCCCGCTGCGCCCGGCGCTCGGCGGCGAGGCGCTCGCGCTCGGCGCGGTCCTCGTCGGACTCGTGGTACAGCGCCTGCGCCTGCGCGGCGGGGCCGCGGCGCCCGTCGACCCGCAGCACCTCGATGCGGTGGACGGCCTCGCCGATCGTGATCTGCAGCGCGTCGCCGGGCTTGACCTGCAGGCCGGGCTTTACCCGGCGCCCGTTGACCTGCACGTGTCCGCCGCCCACGAGGTCGACCGCGCGCGTGCGGTTCTTCACGAAGCGGGCGATCCACAGCCACTTGTCGACGCGGACACCCTCAGGCACGGGACCGTCGGCCATGTCCTGCATCCTCGCACGCCGGCCGACGGCACTCGGACTGGTCAGGGGCGCCCGCCCCCCTGCGGCAGGCCGCCGCCGTCCCGCTGGAAGGCCACGAGCTCGGCGTTCTCCTCGGCCACCCGCCCCGGCAGCCCCGCGTAGGCGTGGAACATCCGTTTCAGGCGCCGGACGCCCGGCCCGTTGTTCGCCGCGACCGCCTGCGCGAGCGTGACGGCCTCGCCCTCGGCCGCGTCGGCCGGCGCGACGCGGTGCAGCAGGCGCAGGGCCAGCGCCTCGTCGGCGCCGACCACGCGGCCGGTGAACACGAGCTCCTTGGCCACCGCCAAGCCGACGAGCGGGGCCAGGCGCGCCGGGCCCACCGGCACGCCGAGCCGCGCGCCCGCCCAGGCGAGCTTGAGGTTGTCGCCGCCGACCCGCAGGTCGCAGCCGGCGACGAGCTCGGCCCCCGCCCCGACGCAGTTGCCGACCGCCACCGCAACGGTCACCGCCGGGAAGGCCTCGATCGCCACGTAGAAGCGCGCGAACGCCTCCATGCGCTCCACGCCCTCCGTTGCGGTCAGCGCCTCGCCGACGTCCGCGCCCGCGCACAGCGCCCGCTCGCTCGTCGTGGAGATGACGAGCACCCGCAGGTCCCCGTCGGCGGCGAGCTCGGCCAGCGCGCCGTCCAGTTGCTCCAGCAGCGCCCGGTCCATCGCGTTGCGGACCGCCGGTCGATCCAGGCGCAGGACGTGGATCCCGGCATCAAGACGCTCGTGCTGTAGAAGGCTCATGGCCTGCTCGTTCTATACGATGGCATCGATGCGCCGACTCCTGCTCTCCGTCACCTCCCTGCTCGTCCTCGGCGTCCTGACGGCGCCGGTCGCCTGGGCCCAGAGCTCCGGCCAGGGCGCGATCGGCGAGGCCGACGACAAGGTCGTCACGAACGCGGGCTTCATCCTCATCGCCTTCTTCCCGCTGTTCATCCTCATGATGTCGCTCCTCCAGGGGCGCCTGGAGAAGCGCAAGGACGCCCGCAAGGCGGCCGCCAAGGTCGGCGGGCCGCAAAAGGGTGGTTGGTAACTGCGGACGGCTGCGCCCAGGGGGCTTGCCGTCCGGGCAAGTGCTCGCCCGCCGGAGGGCGAAGCCTCTCCGCTGGCTCGCACTTGCGGTCGCCGGTCTCCGCCGGCCTCCTGCTGACTGACTCGCCGCCTTGACGTAAGGTCGGCGGATGGATTCTGAGATCGACGAGGTCAGGTACGAGCGCGTCGGGGATGCCGCCGTCCTGACCATCGACCGTCCCGCCCGGCGCAACGCCGTCGACGGGCCCACCGCCGAGGCGCTGAAGGCCGGATACGAGCGCTTCGTGGCCGACGACGCAGCTCGCGCGCTCGTCCTCACCGGGGCCGGGGGCGTGAGCTTCTGCGCCGGCGCCGACCTGACCGCCATGGAGTCGCTCACGCCGCGGATGACCGACCCCGCCGGCCCGCTCGGCTTCACCCGCCTGACCCCGCCCAAACCGACGATCGCCGCGATCGGCGGCTGGTGCCTGGCCGGCGGCCTCGAGCTCGCGCTGTGGTGCGACCTGCGGATCGCCGACGCCGGCTCCACGCTCGGGTTCCCGGAGCGTCGGTGGGGCGTTCCGCTCGTCGACGGCGGCACCCAGCGCCTTCCCCGCATCGTCGGCATGGGCCGAGCGCTGGACCTCATCCTCACCGGCCGCATGGTCACCGACACCGAGGCGCTGGCCATGGGGCTGCTGACCGAGATCGTCGACGCGGGCACGGCGCTGCCGCGCGCGCTGGAGTACGCGCAGTCCCTGGCGGCCTTCCCGCAGGAGACGATGCTCGCCGACCGCGCCGCCGCCATCGCCGGGTTCGGCCAGCCGCTCGAGGCCGGTCTGGCGATCGAGGCTCAGGCCGGCCTGGCCACCCTCGCCGTCGCCGTCGCCGGCGCCGCGCGATTCGCGGGCGGCGAGGGCCGCGGCGGAGCGGGCGCCGGCGTGTGAGCACGGCGCCGGCCGGCCGTCGAAGCTGAGCGCCTCCTCATCTAGAGTGACCGCCAATGGAGCGCACCCCCGGGCCAGCGCCACGCATCCCGATCGGCTCGATGCTCGCGGCGTTCGCCGCGGCCGGCTTCGTCGCGCTCGCGGGCTGCGGGGCGTCCGGCCCCGACCCGGCGGAGTACCGGGTGACCGCCAACGCCATCTGCCGGGCGGGCCAGCGCACGCTCACCCGACTGTCGGAGCAGGTGGTGACCGCCCAGCGCGGCGGCGACCCCGCTGTCGTCTTCCGCGAGGTCGCCGCCCTGAAGGCCCGGCAGGCCGCCGCCCGGCGGAAGGTCGCCGACCGCCTCGACCTCCTGCCCACCCCGGGTGCCGAGCTCGAGCGGGTGCGGGCCTGGATCGCCGAGCAGCGGCGCCAGAGCACGCTCGTCGAGGCCCTGAGCCGGGCCTTCGCCCGGCGCGACGAGACCCGGATCGCGACCCTGTCGCAGCGCATCGGCGCGTTGGACGCCGACAACGACGCGGCCGCGACCCGACTGGGGCTCGAGGCCTGCGCGGGCTGACGGCGGGCGCGCGGCCGTCGAGGCCGCGCACCGACGCCCGCCGGCGCCTACTTCTTGGACGCCTTCTTCTTCTTGGGCACCTTCGTGGTGGCGGTGCGCTGGCTGAGCGAGCCACCGGGGCGGATCGCCGCGACCCGGAACTTCGTCGTCCGCTTCTTGATCGCCTTGCGGCTGGCGGACGTCATCTTCAGGTTGCGTGCGCTCGTCTTGCCGGCCCCGACGGTCATGAGGATGGTGGAGGTCCCCAGCGCCGAGCCGCGGGCGGCGGACACGAGCGACTTGCAGGTCGGACCGCCCGTCGGGCACTTCATCGCGACGCGCACCCGGCCGCGCTTGCGGTCGACGCGGACGCTGGTGATCCGTGCCTTGCCGATCGCCTTGGCGGCCGGGGCGCCCGCGGTCGCAGCGGGGGCGGGCACGAGCGTGACCGGCTTGGTCGGGGTCGTGGCCGCGGGCGGCTTCGTCGTCGACGCCGTCGGTGATGCCGGCTTCAAGGCGGTTGACAGCTGTTTGGCCGCGTCCGCGACGGGAGCGGGCACGCCGGGCGTGTTCGCGGCGGCGTCCAACGTGGCGGCCAGCACGCCCAGCAGGTCGGGCGACACGCCCGCCGCTCCGGCGGCGTCGATCTGGTCGGCCAGGCTGTTCAGCGCCGAGGCCAGCGGCGTGCCGGCGGCGGCCGCCGCCAGCTGACGCAGCAGCGCGGTGGCGGGCGCGAGGCTCTCCCCGGTGGGGACCATGCCGGTGGGCAGACCGCCGACCGGCAGGCCGGCCGTCAGCGCGTTCAGCCCGGGGACCAGCGCGGTCAGCGCCGCCACCGGATCTGACCCCCCGGCCGAGCCACCGCCCACGATCGGCAGCGCGCTCAGGCCCGGGATGGGCAGCGCGCCGGCGCCGGGCAGACCGCCCGAGGCGAGCGGCGCGGTGAGCACGTCCAGCAGGCTGGTCAGCGAGGCGACGTCGGTGACGCCGGTGGTCGTCCCGCCGACGAGCGGCAGCGTCGAGACGACCGGCAGGCTGGACACGACGTTGTCAAGCGGCGTGGGGATGATCCCGAGCAGGCGCGGGTTCGCGTCGGCGGCCGAGGCGGCCCCGGGCATCGCGGCGACGGATAGGGCGACGGTGGCTCCGGCGAGCACGGCGCGACGGCGATGGGACATGGTTCTCCTGCCTCTGGGGGTGATCGTGAACGGTGCGATCCCGGCGCGACTCCCGTCGGCGCTCCGGTGACAGGTCTGTGTTCGGCATCTGGAGCCGGCGGGCACAGACCCCGAGCGCGCCAACTAAACGGATGTCCTAGCCACCGCCGCTCAGAAGGTGCGACCACCGGTCGCTTCTCCGCGACCGTCGACGTCAGGTCTGCTGCGTCTCGGCCGCGCGCGCGGCGTGGCTGGCCATCAGCTCGCGGTGGACCGACCGCGGGTGCGGCCGGTCGGCCTCGCCGACGACCCGCGTCCACCGCTTGTCCGGTCCGAGCGTCCACGCGTTGGTGTCGTCGGCCAGGCACCGG
This sequence comes from Solirubrobacterales bacterium, assembly GCA_038234375.1. Taxonomy (GTDB): domain Bacteria; phylum Actinomycetota; class Thermoleophilia; order Solirubrobacterales; family Solirubrobacteraceae; genus Paraconexibacter. The sequence goes on from JBBSUL010000005.1 coordinate 27,530, forward strand.
GCCACCGAATCCATGACCTCGCCCTTGAGCACCGGATCCTCGATCGGGGTCAGGAGCTCCACGCGCGTGTCCAGGTTGCGGGGCATCATGTCCGCCGAACCGATGTAGACCGTCGTCTCGTCTCCGCGCTCGAACGCGAAGATCCGCGAGTGCTCCAGAAAGCGGCCGACGACCGACGTCACGTGGATCGTGTCGCTGATGCCGGGGACGCCGGGCACCAGGCAGCAGATCCCGCGGATGTTCAGATCGACGGGGACACCGGCACGCGAGGCCTCGTAGAGGGCGCGGATGCACCGCTTGTCCACCAGCGCGTTCATCTTCATGACGATGCGCGCCTGCTCCCCGCGCTCGTGCGCGGCGACCGTGCGCTCGATCTCCTGCAGCAGGCCATCACGCAGGTGCGCGGGGGCCATGAGCACCTTGCGGTAGCGCCGCGGCCGCGCGAACCCGGTGAGGAAGTTGAACATGTCCGCCACGTCGGCGGCGATCTGAGGGTCACAGGTGAACAGGCCGAAGTCGGTGTACAGGCGGGCGGTGGTGGCGTGGTAGTTGCCGGTGCCCACGTGGACGTAGTGGCGCACCCCGTCCCCCTCCCTGCGGACGACGAGCACGCACTTGGCGTGCGTCTTCAGCGCCGGGTGGCCGTAGACGACGTGGACGCCGGCCTCCTCCAGCTTGCGCGCCCAGGCGATGTTCGCGCGCTCGTCGAAGCGCGCCTTCAGTTCGACGAGCGCGACCGCCTGCTTGCCGCGCTCGGTCGCGGCCACGAGGGCCGGCACGAGCGGCGAGTCGTCGCTTGTGCGGTACACCGTCTGTTTGATGGCCATGACGTCCGGATCGGCGACCGCCTGCTCGACGAAGCGCTCCACGGAGGTCTGGAAGCTGTCGTAGGGATGGTGGACCAGCACGTCCCCGTGGCGCATCGCGGCGAAGATGTCGCCGCGGCCCCCATCCTCGCCCTGCAGGCGCGGCTGGGTGACCGCCGCCCAGGGCTGGTCGCGGAGCTCCGGGAGCCCGGGGACCTTGACGACCTGCCAGAGGTCGACGCAGTCCAGCAGGCCGTCCTCGACGTAGACCTGACGGTCCTCGACGCGCAGCGCCAGCGTCAGCTCCTCCCGGAGGGCGGCCGGCATGTTGGCGTTGACCTCGACCCGGACGACCTCCCCGAAGCGGCGCCGGCGCAGCTCGGCCTCGATGGCCTGCAGCAGGTCGTCGGCCTCGTCGCTGACCTCGAAGTCCGCGTCGCGCGTGACGCGGAAGTACCCGTGGTCGACGACCTGCATCCCCGGGAACAGCGCGTCCAGGTTGGCGGCGATGACCTCCTCCAGCGGCACCAGCGTCGTCTCGTCCGCGCGGGCCTCCCCCACCGTGACAAAGCGCGGCAGCATCTCCTTGGGGACCTTCACGCGCGCGAACAGCTCGGTCTGGGTGACCGGGTCGCGGACGACCACCGCGAGGCTCAGGGAGAGGTTGGAGATGTAGGGGAAGGGCCGTCCCAGGCCGACGGCCAGCGGCGTCAGGACGGGGAAGATCTGCCGGCGGAAGCGCGCCTGCACGTCGGCGCGCTGGGCCTCGTCCAGGTCGTCCATGCCGACGATCCGCACACCGTGCTCCTCCAGCGCCGGTCGCAGGTCCCCCAGGCAGGCCGCCTGCCGCGTGGCCTGCCGCAGCACCCGCGCGCGGATGGCGTCGATCGTCTCGGTCGGGGTGCGGCTGTCGGTGCCGCGGTCGGTGAGCCCGGCCTCGACCTGGTCGTGCAGGCCGGCGACCCGGATCATGAAGTACTCGTCCAGGTTGGACGTGTAGATCGCGATGAACTTCAGGCGCTCCAGCAGCGGGACGGCCGGGTCCTCGGCGAGCTGCAGCACCCGATCGTTGAAGTCCAGCCAGCTCAGCTCACGGTTGTCGTACAGCTCGGGCGAGTCCAGGTCGGCGTCCGGCGGGACGGCCGCGACGGTGTCGGCCGGTGGGCTCTGCTGGTCGGTCATGCGTCGGCCGAGGGTTCCACGCCGGCGCCGGCGTCCATGTCATCATCGTGTGAACGCGACGGCCGCTCGCCGATGGCGAACTGCAGGCGGGCGCGGAAGCCCTCGCGCTCCAGGTCGAGCCACAGCGCCTGGAAGCGGGCGAACAGCAGCTCGCGCCGGGCCTGCAGGTAGACGGCCATCGTGGCCAGACCACGGTGGGCCGGGGCGTGCGGCGCCGCGGGCAGGACCTCGGGGGCCAGGTCATCGGCTCCCCCGGCCGCCTCGAGCACGGCCTCGACGTCCTGCGCGCGCGCCTCGGCGGCCAGTGCTGCCACCTGCGGCAGCGTGACGTCGCAGTCGTGGATCTCGCCCAGGACGTCCTGCAGCGCTTTCGTCCGCGTGACCGCCTCGCGAGCGTACGGGCCGAAGAGGTCGACGCAGATCTCCAGAACGTAGCGCAGGCGCTTGGCGGCGATGCGCATGTCGTGCAGCTCCGTCACGCGCCCGGGGTCCTGCGCCGTCGGCATGAACGCGCAGACCTCGTCGAGGCGCACGGCGACGATGCGCTGGAGGCTGTCAGCCAGGGGGTCGCCGGGCTTCAGGCCCTTGACGGCGGCGGCCTTCATGCCGCGGCCTCCGCGGCCTCCGCGGCGTCGGCGAGGGCGTCCAGGTGCCCGCGCAGGTCGGCGCGCTCCACGGCCTCCAGAGCCTCGGCCAGGATCGCGTTCCCCTCCCGCTGCTCGGCGCGGACCCGCGCGGCGAACAGCTCCACCCCGGCCCTGTCGGCGTCGTCCAGGTCCTTCGCGAAGGCCTGCAGATCCTCGAGCTGGACGTCGGGGTCGCGCCGGGCCCCGAGCGCGTCGGCGAGCGTCTTCACCGTCTTCAGCACGGCCTTGTGCTCGTCTTTGGGGAAGCAGTCAGCGTAGACCTCCAGCACCGCGCGCAGGCGCCGCGTCGCCACCCGCATGTCGTGCACGCGCTCGATGTCGTCGGTGTCCAGGACGCCGGCGGCGTGGGCGAACAGCTCGTCGGTCCGGGTCCGGACGGTCAGCGCGGCGCCCGTGGCGAACGGCAGCTCCTCGTGCAGGGACTCGATCGCGCGCGCCTTGGCCATGGGCGTCCATCGTCTCACACGGCAGGAGCTTTCCGGTCGCGCGCAGGCCGGCGCCCAGGCGCCCAGGCGCCCAGGCGGGCGGGTCATCCTCGGGTGCCTGGCCCGGCGGCACCCGCCGCGAGCAGCACGCCCTCCCGCAGCCCGCCTCCGGCCACCTGCAGGGGGGCGCCCAGCATCGCGGCCGCCGCGCCGAGCAGCACGAGCCCGGCCGGCAGCAGCGCGACCCGGCGCTCGTCCAGGGCGTGGCGCGCGGCGACGTCCGCCACGGTCCCGCCGCACAGCACGCCGAGCGCCGACATCAGCGACGGCACCGACAGCTCGGCGCCCACCAGTCGCCCGACCGAGGTGGCGCTCCCGCCGACCGCCAGCGCCCGCACCGGCCGTCCGGGCGGGCGGACGCCCGCGAACGCCTCGTGCACGAGGGCGCGCAAGCGCCGCAGATCGTCCCGGCACGGCGGGTCGGTGCACGGTGGCAGCCGGGCCGAGCCGACCGGCAGCGAGACCGACCACGTCGGGCCACCGGCCAGGGTGCCGAGCACGAGCTCGGTGGACCCGCCCCCGACGTCGACGACGCCGAGCAGCGTGCCGGGCGCGATGTCGTCGAGGGGCGCGGTCGCCCCCGCGAACGCGTACGCCGCCTCCTGGCGCCCGTCCAGCACCCGCAGCGTCACCCCGTGCGCGTCGCGGACGGCGTCGACGACCGCCCGTCCGTTGGGCGCGCTGCGCACCGCCGAGGTGGCCACGACGTCCACGTCCGGCGCGCCGAGCGCGGCGGCGTGGGCCAGCTGCTCGCCGACGGCAGCCACCACGGCGGCGATCCGCGCGCCGTCCAGCGGATCGCCGGGCGCGCGCCCGGACCCCAGCAGCGTGAACGCTCTCAGCGTGCCCACCTCGGTCAGGCCGGTGCCGTCCCGGTCGGCGACGAGCAGGCGCGTCGTGTTGGACCCGATGTCGATGCAGGCGATACGCGTCGGCGTCATCGCCCACAACAGTGCCATCATTGGGCGTCGTGAGCACGGGTGAGCCCGCTATCCAGGTCACCGACCTGCACAAGTCCTACGGCGACCACGACGCCGTCCGCGGCATCGACTTCACGGTGGCCCGGGGCGAGGTCTTCGGCCTGCTGGGGCCCAACGGCGCGGGCAAGACCACGACCGTCGAGATCCTCGAGGGCTACCGCGTGCGGACCGCCGGCGCCGTCAGCGTGCTCGGCCTGGACCCGGCGCAGCGCTCCCGGGCGCTGCGCGAGCGAGTGGGAATCGTGCTGCAGTCCAGCGGCATGTACCGGTTCGTGACCACCCGCGAGGCCATCACGCACTGGGCGTCGATGTACCCCGCGCCGCGGGACGTCGACGAGGTGATCGCGCTGGCCGGTCTGGAGGAGAAGCAGGACGCCTACGTCCGGGCTCTGTCCGGCGGCCAGGCGCGCCGCCTGGACTTCGCCCTCGCGCTCATCGGCGACCCCGAGCTCATCTTCCTCGACGAGCCGACGACCGGCTTTGACCCCGCCGCCCGCCGCCAGGCCTGGGACACGATCCGCTCGCTGCGCGCGCTGGGCAAGACGATCCTGCTCACGACGCACTACCTCGACGAGGCGCAGGCGCTCGCCGACCGCGTGGCGATCATCAAGGCGGGGCGGATCCTGGCCATCGGCACCCCCGCCGAGCTCGGGGTCGGATCGGCCACCCGGGTGCGGGTCGCCTGGCGCGACGAGCACGGCGAGTCTCAGGAGCGCGAGGTGCAGGACCCGACCGTGCTCGTCCACGAGCTCACCGGGGCCGCCCTGGCCCGCGGCGCCACGGTGACCGACCTCACCGTCGTGCGTCCGTCCCTGGAGGACGTCTACCTCGAGCTCACCGGCAGCGAGGACGAGGCCGCCACGCGCGCCGGAGCGACCCATGCCTGAGGCGCTGTCGCTGACCTGGCGCCACTACCGCCTGGAGCGCCGCATGTTCTGGCGCAACCCGACGGCCGCGTTCTTCAACTTCTTCCTGCCGCTGCTGTTCCTCGCCCTGTTCGGCGCGATCCTGTCGGGCAGCCAGGCCGACCTGAACGTCATCGTGCCCGGGATCGCCGGCATGTCGGTGATGTCCACGACGTTCAGCGCGCTGGCCATGAACCTCACGTTCCTGCGCGAGCAGGGTGTGCTCAAGCGGATGCGCGGGACCCCGCTGCCCTCCGGCAGCTACCTCGGGGCGATCGCCGCCAACGCGGTGACCAACGCCGCGGTGCAGATCGTCATCGTCGTGGTCGCCGGCAAGCTGTTCTTCGGGATCGACTGGCCGCAGGACTACCTGCAGCTCGTGCTCTACGTCGCCCTCGGCGTGGCCTGCCTGGCCTCGCTCGGCGTCGCCTACTCACACGTCATCCCGAACTTCGACGCGGCCCCGGCCTTCGTGAACTTCGTCTTCCTGCCGGTCATCTTCATCTCCGGCGTGTTCTACGACAGCGCCAACGCGCCCGCCTTCCTGCGTGACATCGCCCGCGCGCTGCCGCTGACGCACATCATCGACGGGCTCTCGGCGGCCATGGTCAGCGGACGCTCGCTCGGCGACAACGCGGGCGGGCTGGCCATCATCGCCCTGTGGACGGCCGTGGGCGTCGTCTTCGCGGTCCGCGGCTTCAGCTGGGAGCGCAAGGCCGGCTGACCGCGGCCCGCGCGCTTACGCTCAGCCGGTCGTGCCGGGCGGCGGAACGGCGACCTGCGGCGCAGTGCCCGGCGGGTCGCGCTTGAGCAGCTCGGGCACCGTGACCAGGCCGTAGCCGCGGTGGCGCAGCGCCTTGATGATCTTCGGCAGCGCCTTGACGGTCGGACCGCGGTCCCCGCCGCCGTCGTGCAGCAGGACGATCGCCCCGGGACGCGCGCCGGACATCACATTCGCCACGATCCGCTTGGTCCCGGGCCGCTCGTAGTCCTGGCTGTCGACCGACCACAGGATCATCGCCATCCCCCGCTGGGCCATGAGCGCCTCCGTGTCCTGGTTGAACGCCCCGTAGGGCGGACGGAACAGGCGCGGCGCCTGCTCACCGTGGGCCTGCATCGTCGCAGCGGTCGAGATGATCTCGTCCTGCTGCTGGTCCATGGTCATCGGCATCAGCGAGTGGTGCGTGTAGGTGTGGTCGCCGATGGCCACGCGGTCCAGGAGCATCGTGGCCCGGGCCGGGTAGGGGTCCTCGTCGACGCTGTGGCCGACCTGGAAGAAGCTCGCCGGCGTGTCGCTTCCACGCAGGATGGCCACGATCCGGCCGGTGGCCTCCCCGGGACCGTCGTCGAAGGTGAGCGCGACCAGGTGGCGCGCGCCGCCCCGTGGCGGATCGGTCCGCTCCGCTGCGCCGCCCGCAGCACGGCGCGGGTCGCCGCGTCGGTGGCCGCCGGGGCAGGCAGACGCTCGGGGCCCCGCAGCCGGGCCGGAGGGATCGCCGCCCCTGTCTCAGGGCGACCGGTTCCCGGGCCCGCGGTGTCCTCGTGCGGGCCGTCCGCGTACGGCAGGAGCGCCGCGAGGCCGAGGACGAGTCCGACGACGACGATGACCGTGCGGCGCCCGAACGGCGATCGCGGGGCACGCACCGGTCCAGGTGTGCGCGGCTGAACCTTCACGTCCTTCGAGGCAAGCCCCGCGCCGGCCGCCGGACCGCCCCTGCACGACATGTTGGCAACGCGTCCTCACGCCTCTCCCCGCCGGGCGCCGGTCCCGGCGCGCTCAGGCCACCACGAACGCCGGCGGGACCGCGCCGACCATCTGCACCGGCACCCCGTGCAGGCGCGAGGCGAGCCAGTCCTCGCGGAGCAGGCCGTGGACGTTGACGTCCTTCTGACGCTCGCCGTGGCGGTGCCAGCCGCGCAGCACCCCCTCATGGAGCAGGCCGACCTTCGAGAGCGCCGTCCGCGACCGTGCGTTGGCCACGTCGGAGTACGCGCCGATCCGCAGCAGGCCGCACGGCCCGAAGCCGAGGGCGAACACGAGCGCCTTGGCCTCCGCGTTGACCCCGCTCCCCCAGAACTGACGCCCCAGCCACGTGCCGACCATCGCCCGGCGGTCACGGACGCTGACCTCGCTGAGCCCGATAATGCCCGCCGGCCCGCCCTCGTGGTGCTCGACGAGGAGGTCGAGCTGCACACCGTCGGCGCGGCGCTGCGTCTGACGCTCGATGTAGCCGCGGGGCTCGTCCACGTGCGTGTACGGGCCCCACGAGAACCAGCGCGTCACCTCCGGGTCCGAGGCCAGGCGCAGCAGCGCGGGGGCGTCGGTGGCCTGCGGGTAGCGCAGGGTGAGCGTCGGTCCGTGGACCTGCAGCGGCGCGGAGGGGGCCATGTCCGGTATCCCTACCGCATGCTCGCGGTGCTCTACGACCTGCACGGAAACCTCCCGGCGCTGGACGCCGTGCTCGACGACGCCCAGAGGGCCGGCGCGGACCGGTACCTGCTCGGCGGCGACTACGCGGGCTTCGGGGCCTGGCCGCAGGACACCGTGCGTCGGCTGATCGCCCTGGCGGAGACCGCCCCGACCACGTGGATCGCCGGCAACCACGAGCGCTGGCTGTCGGGCGACACCCACGACGTGCCCGGCGGCCCCGTCGTCCGCCCGGCCGTGGAGGCGATGACGCGCGCCCTCGACGACGCCCACCGCGACGCGATCCTCGGCCTGCCCGGCGTCGCGCGGATCGGCGACACCCTGTTCTGCCACGCCTCACCCCACTCGGACATGGCGCCGCTGTCGCCGACCGTCGAGCCACAGGACGCGGAGCGCCTCGGCGACATCCGCGGGGCGCTGAGGGTCGTGTTCGGCCACACCCACGTCCAGTTCCGCCGGGCGGGCCCCGAGGGCGTGACCCTGGTCAACCCCGGCAGCGTGGGGCTGCCCTTCGACGGTGACCGGCGCGCCGCGTACGCACGCATCGCCGACGACGGCACCCTGACCCTGCACCGGGTCGCCTACGACGTCGAGCTGACCGCCGCCGCGCTGGAGCAGTCGGGCGACGCCTGGGCCGCTCGGGTGGCCCAGTGGGTCCGCGACGCGCGGCCGTCGTGATCATGGGCGCCAGCATCGACGGGCCGGGCGCCGGCTGGCCCACGCCGTGGGCAGCCCGCCTGAAGCGACTCGCTGGCGCCGGCGGTCGCTACCGTGCCCACGATGCCGCCGCGCGACCACGACGAGGTGTCCGAGCACGACCCGCTGGGCCTGCACGCGGACCCCGCACCACCGCCGGCGGACCCGGACGAGACCGAGGTCATCGACGTCGTCACCAGCGTCGGCCCACTGGACCGGGTCGTCGTGACCCTGCGCGAGCTCCTGCACCAGTCCGGGGCCATCCGGGCGGTGGCTCTGCTTCCGGGTGAACACGCCGACGACCCGCCCCGGCTGGTCGACTGCGGCCGCCTGTCGGCGATCGAGGTCACCAGCGAGGGGCGGACGGTCCACCTCCCCCACGCCCTGGAGCTCGACGCGCAGCCGCTGGACCTGTACGACGTGCGCCTGCTCCCCCCGTTCGAGGTCGACCCCGAGGACAGCCGCATCGCCGCGCCGCTCGGCGGGGTCGAGCACTACGGCTTCACCGTGCGCTCGCTGGCCCGGGCGCTGGGACCCGGCGCGGTCGCGCTGATCACCTTCAACACCGACACCCCCGAGGCGCCCCTCTCGCTGACCGCACGGGGGGAGGACCCGATCGTCCTCAGCCTCGGCGACGAGGAGTTCGAGATGGATCCCGGCTGGCCCGAGACGGCGCCGGCCTGAGGGCCGGGCGGGCGCGGGTGCGGTAGCGTCGGCGGCATGAGAAAGGCCGCGAGGATCTTCACCGGGCCGGGCATGCTGCTCGGCGGCATCAACCACTTCGTCAACCCCCAGATGTACGGGCCGATCATGCCCGACTACCTGCCGGCGCACCGCGAGCTCATCTACGCCTCGGGGGTGGCCGAGCTGCTCGCGGGCGCGGGGTCCATGGTTCCGGCGACCCGCCGGAAGGCCGGCCTGCTGAGCATCGCGACCCTGGCGGCGGTCTTCCCGGCGAACGTCGAGATGGTCCGGCAGAGCCACCGCTTCCCGAAGGTCCCGCGCTGGGCGATGATCGCGCGCCTGCCGCTGCAGCTGTGGATGATCTGGGCGGTGTGGGACACCACGAAGCGCGCGGACGCGCCGGCCTGACCGGCGCGCACGGCCGCCCGGTCAGTACTCGATGACCGAGCGGATGCCGTCCGCCGCGTGCATGAGCTCAAAGCCGCGGTTGACCTCGTCCAGGGTCAGGCGGTGGGAGATGAACGGGTCCACGTCGATGTCGCCCGCGAGGTAGCGGTCGACGAGCTCGGGGACCTGATCGCGGCCCTTGACGCCGCCGAAGCTCGACCCCGCGATCCGCCGCCCGGTGATGAGGTAGCGGGGGATCACGTCCAGCGTCTCCCCCTTCCCGGCCACGCCGGTGACGGTGCACAGGCCCCAGCCCATGCGCGCGGACTCGACGGCCTGCCGCATGACCTTAACGGTGCCGGTGGCCTCGAACGTGTAGTCGGCCCCGAACCCGTCGGACATCTCCAGCACCGCGGCCACCGCGTCCTCGCCGCCGATCAGCGTGTCGGTCGCGCCCTGCCCCTTGGCCAGCTCCAGGCGGTCCTGCGACAGATCCACGCAGAGGATCCGCTCGGCCCCCTGCAGCCGCGCGCCGGCGACCGCACCGAGGCCCACCATGCCCGCCCCGAACACGACGCAGAACGATCCCGGGCGGATCTTGGCGGTGTTCATCGCCGCTCCCAGCCCGGTGGACAGCCCGCAGGCGAACAGGCAGGCCCGGTCCAGCGGCGCCTCGGGGTTGACCTTGGCCAGCGCGATCGCGGGCATGACCGTCGCCTCCGCGAACGTGCTGGTCCCCATGAAGTGGCGGATCGGCTCGCCGCCGGCACCGGTGCGGTGCAGCCGGGTCGTGCCGTCCGGAAGGTGCCCGGCGCCCTGCTGCTCGCGGATGGCCAGGCAGATGTTCGTCAGCTCCGACTTGCAGTGCACGCACTCCCGGCACTGGGGCGAGAACAGGGTGACGACGTGGTCGCCGACGGCCAGGTCGGTGACCCCGTCGCCGACGGCCTCGACCACGCCGGCGCCCTCGTGCCCGAGCACGGTGGGCGCGTACCCCGACGGGTCCACCCCCGACGCCGTGTACATGTCGGTGTGGCACACGCCGCAGGCGACCAGGCGCACGAGCACCTCCCCGGCCTGCGGGCCATGCAGCTCGACGTCCTGGACGACGAGCGGCTCGCCGAACTCCTCCAGGACCGCGGCGCGAATCTGCATGCGGCGACGATACCCGTCCGCGCGCCGCGCCTGACCGGCGCGCCGGTCAGGCGGCCCGCAGATGCGCCCGCGCGGCCTCGCCGGCCGGAGCCTCGCCGACGGTCAGCTGATCGCGCAGCTCGTCCAGCGACCGACGCAGGAGGCGGGAGACGTGCATCTGGGAGATGCCCACGCGCTCGGCGATCTCGCGCTGCGTGAGGCCGTCGAAGAAGCGCAGACGCACGATCTCACGCTCGCGGTCGGCGAGCACGCGCATCCCGGTCTCCAGCAGCACGCGGCGCTCGGCGGTGGCGAAGTTAGCGTCGTCGGAGCCCAGCAGGTCCAGCGCCGTGCGGTTGTCGCCGACCGGCTCCTCGAAGGACACCGTCGAGTAGTTCTGCGCGCCCTGCATCGCCTCGAGCACCTCGGCCTCCGACGCGTCGGTCGCCTCGGCGAGCTCGGCGACCGTCGGCGCGCGGCCGAGGGTCACGGTCAGGCGGTCGACGGCGCCCGTGAGCTTGGCGTTCAGCTCCTGGATGTCGCGCGGGACGCGGATCGACCATCCGCGGTCACGGAAGTGGCGCTTGATCTCGCCGGCGATGTTCGGGGCCGCGAAGGTCGACAGCTTGAAGCCACGGTCCACGTCGAAACGGTCGACCGCCTTCAGCAGACCGACCGATCCGACCTGCACGAGGTCGTCCAGCGGCTCCCCCCGCCCGGCGTACCGGCGGGCCATGTGACGGACGAGCGGCATCATGCGCTCGACGAGCAGCGCGCGCGCCTTACGGTCACCGTCGACGTGGTATCGGCGCAGCAGGGCCGCCTCGTCGTCGAGGGCGTCGGTCGGGACGGTGGTGGTGTCGAGGCTCATGCGGTGCGGGCTCCTAGCTGCGGGAACGGCGGGTAAGGCGCATGCTGCCGTGCGGCATCGCGTGATCAGGGCGGTCAAGGGCGGTCAAGAACGCAAGGTCACCAAGGATTTACCTCGCGAAAGGTGGACAGACCCGGTCAAGTGGCCAGCGGTCACTGGGGCGGGGTTTCCTGACCGCGCCGGACGGGCACTCCTGGTCTGGCCGCTCGCGCCGTTCATCCCACCGCCGCTGCCGCCCACGCCCATGACCGTCCAGCCGGACCTCGAGCTCACCCTTACCGCGGACGCCGACAACGTCGGCGTCGTGCGCCACGTGCTCGGCGGCCTGGGGGAAGCGCTCGGCTTGGACCGTGAGACGCTCGAGGACGTGCGCCTGGCCGTGAGCGAGGCCTGCGCGAACGCGGTGCTCCACGGCTACGCCGGTACCGCACCCGGCCTGATGGACGTCGAGGTCAGCACGCACGCGCGGGAGCTCGAGGTCAGCGTCCGAGACCACGGCCTGGGCATGTCCCCGCGCGCGGACTCCCCGGGTCTCGGCGTCGGCCTGCCGCTCATGGCCAGCCTGGCGGAGTCGATGGAGCTCCTGGCGCCCCCCGGCGGGGGCACCGAGATCCGCATGCGCTTCGCGATCCCCGGTCCCGCCGAAGTGGCCAGGACGTGAGCCCCCGCCCTGCACGAGCCGCGCGCCGGTGAACGGCCCCGGAAGCCTGCACAAGCGCACCCGCGTCACGGTGGTCGCCGGTCCGCTCGTACGCCCGGTCCTCGCGCGGGTGATCGGGATCCACGGCGCCCGCGCGAATCTGCCGGTCGACCGGCTCGGCGACTCACTGCTCATCGCCGACGCGGTCGCCGCGCGTGCTGGCGACGTCTCCGTGGACGGGCGGGTCCAGCTGACCGTGCAGTCCGAGCCCACCCGGGTGGAGATCCGCATCGGGCCACTGACCGCGGGCGCCGGACGGCGCCTGCTCGACGCGACGGCGCTCCCGGCCGTCGGCCGCGTCGTCGAGCGTCTCGCGGACGACGTCCAGGTCCGGCCCGGCGCCGCCGGGCCCGAGACCCTGGTGCTGCGCGTGGCCGCGCACGCGGCGGTGGCGGACTTGCCCGGACACGGCGACGGGTAGCATTGACCGGCAATGTCTGATCCGAGCGTCGACCCCGTCTCCTTTGACTTCGCGCTGATCGAGGAGCGCCTTCCCGGAGGGGTGCACGTGGTCGGGGTCTCCGGCGAGGTGGACATCTTCACCGCCCCCGAGCTGAAGAGCACGATCGCCCGCGCCATCGAGGACGGTGCGCACCGGCTGATCGTCGACCTGACCCAGACCCGCTTCCTGGACTCCACCGCCCTCGGGGTGCTCATCGGCGCCGTCAAGCGCCTGCGCCCGATGGACGGGCGGATGGCGATCGTCAACGTCGAGCCCTCCACGGCCAAGACGTTCCAGATCACCGGCCTGGACCGCATCTTCACGATTGTCGCCACGCGCGACGAGGCGGTCGGCGCGGTCAGCGGCTGACTGCGGTCAGCGGCTGACCGCGGGACGACGGGCTGGCCCAGCGCCGCTCGCCGGCACCTGTCACGGGCGTCGCGTGGCCACGGGTGCGCGCGGGCGCGGCACCCCGAGGACCTCGTGCGGCGGGTCACCGCGCTGGCCGGCGAGCCGCGGAGCTTCGGCGACGACCTCGCCTCGTCGTCGTCGCCGCCGTTCCGTGCGGCCCGGCGAACGTTTCCCCGACGGGGTGCGTAGCATTGAAAGCGAAATGACCTCCGGACAGCTGAAGATCGATCCCACCGTCGAGCCCCACATGACCATGCTGCTGATCGTCGGCGAGGTCGATCTGGCCACGGTCGACACGCTCGTGGACGCGGTCGAGCGGGCCCTGCCTCCGAAGGGCGCCCTGGTGCTGGACCTCGTCGGTGTCGAGTTCATGGACTCCGCAGGCGTGGCGGCCGTGAACAAGTGCCGCCGCCTGGCGGAGGCCGCCGCGACGACCCTCACATTACGCTGCCGCGCCGGTGGGCCGGTGGCCCAGCTCGTCTCGTGGACGGGGCTGGACACGGTGGTCGACGTGGAGGTCGTGGACGGCCCCTGACCGCGGTGGTCCCGGCGGCCCGGCAGCCGTCACGCGCTCGACAGACCTGCGACGCTCGCAGGGTGGACAGCGTCGGTCAGACGGTCAGCGCGACCGAGTTCGCGTCGCTCACCGGGGTGTCGCGCGAGCGCCTGCGCACGTGGGAGCGGCGCCACGGCTACCCATCCCCGGTGCGCGCTGGCGACGGGCCCCGACGGTACCCGGTCGCCGAGATCGGTCGCGTTGTGGCGGTCCGGCGGGCGGTCGAGGCCGGCGTGCCGCTGGCCACGGCGTTGCTGGCCCCGTCGGCCGACCAGGACCAGGGCATCGGCCCGGCGGCGGCCGCCGCCCTCACCGAGCACGCACCGGTGGCCGTCGTCGCCGTGTCCGGGCCGCACCCGCTGCTCGTGCGATCGGTCAACGCGATCGTGGCCGCACGCCCCGACGCCCTGCGCCCCGGGGACGACCTCCTGGAGCGGGCGCCCTGGTTTGGGACGGACCCCGGCTGCGCTGTTCTGCGCCGGCTGTTCACCGACGACCTCATGGCCGCCGCGTGCACGCACCCGGACTGGACGGCGGGCCTGCGTCCCGGAGGCCGCTCCCTGGCCTACCGGCTGCCGCACGAGCTGGGGCGTGCGCCGCTCGTCGCCCTCATCGGGATCGACACCGCGCGCGAGCGCCGCACCCGGGAGCTGCTGAGCACCGTGGAGGCGGAGGCCGCCGAGCTCCGTGAGGCCCTGGCCGCCGAACGCGACGCCGCGGACGCCACGGCCGCCATCGCCGACATCTTCCGCGCCCGGACGGGGGCCCAGACCCTGGCGGACGCCACCAGCCTGCTCGTCCGCCGCGTCGCGGCGGTCGATGCTGGTCTGGCCCCCAGCATGGGCGGCGACCTCGTGCTCGGACGATCCACGCGCGGGCTGCTCGGCCCCGAGCTCGTCACCCTCGCCCGCTTCGACGACCTGGCCGCCGCCCTGCGCGGCGACGAACCGGCCTGGATGCCCGACGCGGTGGCGGCCGCCTTCGGGGCGCCCGCCGGCCTCCAGATGCTCGCCGTTCCCCTACGGGCCGGAGCCGAACAGCTCGGGGCCCTGCTCGTGCTCTTTGACGACCGCGCCGCGCTCACCGACGCCGGAACCCGCCTGCTCCGCAGTGCCACCACCACCATCGCCCTCGCCCTCATGCGCGAGCGGGTGGCGGGCCACGGGTTCTGATGGGTGGTCAAGCCGCATTGGCGGCTCGACCACCCATCAGAACCTTGCGAGTTGCCCGCCCGCCGAACCCCGCGCCACAACACCGTTGCACTCAGCGGACGGACAACATCGCCGGCTTGTGGTGTCCCCCACGCCAACGGAGGGCCGACCCGGGGTCGCGGTGCCGCACCTTGCACGGCCGGGGGCCCGGAATGGTGCGGGACCGTCGGCCGACCGACCCGCGACGACCGCTGCCCCGTACCTTCGCCGTGACCGCGGCCGCAAACGTGCGGCGCCGATCTGCCGTCAGGCCCAGTCGGGAGGATCCCACCACCAGTCCAAACGCACGCTCGCACCGACCGAGCCCGCAGGCGGGCTCGGGATCCACCACAGGTCCGACGTCGTCGGCCGCGAGTGCGGGGACAACCACAGGTGCGACGTTGTCCTCGGCCACTCCCGGGGACATCACAGGTGCGACGTTGTCCGCCCGTGGACAGGCGAGCCCCCGGGCGAGCCTCGTCCGCGGGTGGACAACTCGCGGCGGTAGGCCGAGCCGCCAGGCGAGTGCCTACCGCTTGATCTCGAACCACACCCGGGTCGGCGCCGACTCGCCGGTCCGCTCGATTCCCCAGCGCGTGCTGAGCCGGTCGACGATGGCCAGGCCGTACCCGCCGCCGGGGAGCCGCTCGCGCGCCAGGGCGGCGCGCGTGGTGGCTGAACCCGGCCCGGGGCCGGTGTCGATCACCTCGACCCGCAGACGGTGCGGATCCAGGTCCAGCTGCAGCCGGTACGGCTCGCCGGCGGCGTGGCGCACCGCGTTGCTGGCCAGCTCCGAGACCAGCAGGCGCACCGATCCGACGGTGACCTCGTCGAGGATTCCCTCCAGGTAGGAGGTGACGAGCTCCCGCGCGACGCGGACGGACTCGGGCGCGGCCTCCAGCGTGACCACGTGGGCCAGCGACCCGGCCGCCGGGTTGCCCGCCGGCTCACCGGCGACGATCGGCCGGCCGTCGACCGCGAGCGCGAGCACGGCGACATCGTCGCGCGCGACTCCGGCCTGATGCTGCTCGACCAGCCTGCGCACGCGGTCGACGGCGGCGTCGGCGCCCCCGGCGGGCAACCCGGTGAGCGCCCGGCGCACGGCGTCCTCCCCCAGGCGTCCGTCCACGCCGACGGCGTCCGTGACCCCGTCGGTCCGCAGGACGACGACATCTCCGGCCTCCAGCCGCACCTCCAGGGGCGCCCACGACTGGTCGGCAAACGCCCCGAGCAGGGGCCCCGGAGCCAGGAGCGCGCTGACCTCACCGCGGCGGATCAGCAGGGCGGGCGGGTGGCCGGCGCCGTACACCGACACGCGTGGCGGGAGCTCGTCGGAGCGGATGTGCAGCGCCGCCACGCTCGTCAGCGCCATGTCGCCCCGGCGCGCCAGCAGCCGGTCGAGGTGCTCCAGGGCCAGGCCGGGCCGCCCGGTGAGGGTGGCCACGGATTCCAGGGCCGCCCGGGCCAGCCCCGTCAGCGCGGCGGCCGCCGCGCCCTTGCCGGTGACGTCCCCCATGGCGACCAGCCATCCGTCGGGCACCGGGAACGCGTCGTAGAAGTCGCCACCCACCTCACTGGCCTGGCCGACCGGCCGGTAGTGGACGGCCATCTGCAGCCCCTCGATCTCGGGCAGGCTCGGGGGCAGCAGGCTCTGCTGCAGCGTGTGGGCGACCTCCGCGCGCTCCTCGTAGAGGCTGGCGTTGAGCACGGCGGTGCTGGCGCGCCGGGCGAGCTCCTCGACAAGGCTCACCTCGTCCTGGGAGAACGGCGTGCCGGAGCGGCCGCGGATCAGGGTGAGGGCGCCGAGCGTCTGGTCCCCGACCTGGATGCCGACCACCGCGACGTGCCGCATGCCCAGGGACTCCAGCTCGTGCAGGTGCTCGGCATCGCGTGCGTAGCGCCGCAGGTCGTCCGGGGTGATGTCGTTGCGCACGAACCGGCGCGCTCCCCGGACGATCGTCCCGAGCCCGTAGCGCTCGTCGATCCGCACCGGGTGACGATCCAGCAGGGCGTGTCCGGCCTGCAGCTTGTCGGGGTCGTGGTGGGCGACGGCGACGGTGCGCACCTGACCGCCGTCGACGAGATCCACGCTGCACCAGTCCGCCAGCGGCCCGACGGCCAGCCACGCGACGCGCTCCAGCGTCTCCGACAGGTTCAACGACTCCCCGAGCACCTCACCCGCCCGGGCCAGCAGGGTGGCGCTCTGGGCCTGGCGGCGCGCGTCGGTGATGTCGTGGATGACGTTGACCGCCAGCGCGGGCTGCCCGTCCGCTCCGAGAACCGCGGTGGCCTTGGTGACCGTCCACAGCTCCCGGCCGGTGCTCGTGTCGACGCTGCGCAGGACGAGGTCGTCCGGGTGTCGCTCGCCGGCGAAGATGCGGCGGCCCGGCAGCTCGTCGGGCTCGATGGCCCGGCCGTCCTCGCCGGTGAAGCGGAACCGACTGGGGATCTGTGACGGGTCTGCGGCGAGGATGTCGGCGGGCGTGGGCAGGCCGAGGACGTCGGCGGCGGCCTGGTTGGCGTACAGCGGCCGCAGGTCGGCTCCATGGACGAGCACGGCGTCGGCAATCCCGGCCAGGACGGCGCTCAGCTCGGTCTCCTTCCGGCGCAGGTCGGCGAGCAGCCGCGCGTTCTCGGCGCTCAGGCGTCGCTGGCGCTCCAGGTCGCCGTGCAGCCGGGTGCGTGCGACGGCGAAGCTCAACGCCACCGCCGCCAGCCCGGTCACGATGACCATCCGCACCAGGTGCCCGGTCGCGCCGAGCGTCCCGTGGAGGCCGCTGCTGAGCATGAACACGGAGAGCGTGAGCAGGCTCGCGGCCGCCACCCCCCGGGGGCTGCCCCGTAGGGCGTAGACGAGGACCCCGACGACGTAGGCGACCCCGAGCATCACCCGCCCGCCGATGAGCACGTCGGCGAGCACCACCACGGACTCGATGGCCACAAACGCGAACAGGTGCCATCGGGCAGACATCCGTGGTGATCCTGTCACGACCACCGGGCCTGCTTGGAACCCGACCGGGACGACGGAGCGTCGCCTACGACGTGGACGGTGCGCCCAGCAGCGGCGCCAGCGCGGTGGCGAAGCGGTCGACACCGAAGCGCTCGGGGTCGTTGAGGTGCAGCACCGCGGCGGCCTCGCCCAGGGCGACGACGGCCAGCGCGAGGAGCTCGGTGTCGACGGACCCCGCTCCCAGCGCCGCTTCCAGCACCCCGCGCACGTGGTCGACGATCGTCTCGCGCCCGGCGTCGATCGCCTCGCGGACCTCCGGCGGGGTGCCCTCGACGTGCAGCAGGATGAGCCGGTAGGCCACCGGCCGCGCGGCGATGGCCTCAAGCACCCGGCCGGTGGCGTCGACCAGGCGGGGCATCACGCCGTCGGCCGCCGGCGTCTCGGGGACCGGGCCGATGGCCGCCAGGATCTCGCTCACCGCGCGGACGCGCTCGGTGTCCAGGAGGACGGTCATGACCTCGTCGCGGTTGGCGAAGGCGTCGTAGACGACCGGCTTGGTCACCCCCGCCTCGCGGGCGACCGCCTCCATCGTGAGGCCCTGGTAGCCGTTGGCGCCCACGACGACGAGGGCGGCCTGCAGGAGCTGCTCCCGTCGCTCGGGGGCCGGGAGGCGCGGCGCACGCCGGTGTGGACGTCCTCGGGGCCGCATGGGCTTCAGCGCCACGGCCGGACGACGGTTTACGGCGCGGTGCGCTGGACGTTGGGGAAGTACGACGTGGTGCCGTTGAAGGCGAAGCCGTTGGACACACGGCACGGCGGCGCGCCGGTCCCGATGACCACCGGCGTGGGGTTGCCGACGTTGTCGCAGTCCGAGGACGGCACCCCGTTCCCGGACGCCAGTTCGGCGATCTGGCCGGGCGCCAGGTACGGGTTGTGGCGGCTGGTCCCGAACCGGCGGGCCTGGCCGCCGACGGACTCGTTGCTCAGGCCGATGATCGAGCGCAGGTAGTGCTGGCCGTTGGCGTCGACCGCCTGGGTCGAGGCGCCGAGGTTGGCCATCGACGTGACTGCGTCGTTGCGGTACAGGTTGGCGTACTGCACGACGGGCAGCAGCTCGCGCCCTGAGGACTGCAGCTGCTCGAGCAAGGGCTGAGCGGCCTTGAGGGTGCGGTCCAGCGCCGGCAGCGCCGGCGTCGCCGACGACAGCACCGGCCCGAGCTCCCGGAAGGCGCCCTTGAGCTGCGGCGCCAGCTTGTTGGCCTCCAGTAGGGCGGGGCGCACGAGCGGGGCGACCGGGCGCAGCGTGGCCAGCGTGGGGCGGGCCACGTCGGCGACCTCGCCGAGCGTCTTGACCGCGGTCCGCGTCTGACGCAGGAACGGCGGCAGCGCGCGGACGGTCGCGGTCAGCTCCTTGTTGCGGGCGGCGGTGGCGCTGAGGACGCTGTTGCCCGACCGCACCAGCGACTGCACGTCGTTCGAGCGCTCCCCGACGGCGGTCAGCGCCGTACCCGCGTCACGGATGACCGCCTGGAAGGCCGGGCGCTCGCCGTCCAGGACGTCGACGAGGCGGTTGAGCTCCTCCGTCGCCGGGCCGGCGTTGCCGATCGTGGCGTTCAGGTCCTTACCGCGGCCCTTCAGGGCGGTGGAGACGTCGCCGAGGAACTCCTTGAAGTCGGCTCGCGTGGGCTTGTCAAAGGCGCCGAGGACCTGGTCGATGGCCTGCGGCTCGCCGATGTTCTCCGGCTTCAGGCTGCCGCCCTCGGCCAGCTTGGGGGCGCTCGGCGACCCCGGCGTCAGCTCGATGAAGGTCTCGCCCAGCAGCGTCTTGATGCGGGTGATGGCCTTGGAGTCCACCGGGATCGGGGCGTATCGGCGCTTGAGCTCAATCGTGGCGTCGAAG
This sequence comes from Solirubrobacterales bacterium, assembly GCA_038234375.1. Lineage (GTDB taxonomy): Bacteria > Actinomycetota > Thermoleophilia > Solirubrobacterales > Solirubrobacteraceae > Paraconexibacter. The sequence continues at coordinate 46,884 of JBBSUL010000005.1, forward strand.
CGGTCGCTCTCGGCTTTCACGCTGGTCACCTTCCCGACGGGCACGCCGGCGATCCGGACGGACGAGCCGCCGGTGAGGTTGGTGGCGTCCGAGCCGAAGGCGGCGGTGAAGCGATAGCCCTGGGCCTGGAACGGCGTGGTGCCGCCGAACGCCTTCCACACGAACAGCGTGGCGACGAAGCACGACAGCGCGAAGAGGACGGCGGTGGCGATGGCGGCCAGTGACGGAGGCTTGGATCCCATGGTCGGCTGGCTCCTACTTCTCGGCGCACACCGGCACGGCGGCGGCGATGTTCTTGAGGATCGGGAGCAGGAGCTTGCCGGCGCCGGAGATCGCGTCGGAGGCAGCGGGGGGGACGGCACCGCCAGCCGGGGCCGGCAGCGCGCCGGCCGGGTTGCCGGTGAGCCCACCGACGGTGTTGATCGCGCTGTCGCAGGAGACGATCGCCAGGCCGCGCCACTGCGAGCCGTGCGCGTCCTGGGTGGACGTGAACGAGTTGCCGTTGTGCGCGAACCACGACAGCCAGTGCAGGAAGCCCTCGTCGTCGCCCTCGGGGTTGAAGGCGAGCTCGTTGACCGTGTAGTTCAGGACGCGGAAGGCGCTGGTCAGGGCCGGCGCCACGCGGCTGAGATCGCGCGTCGTCGGCGAGAGGTCGTCGGCCAGCGGCTGTACCTCGCGGACGAGCGGCCGCAGCGGCTCGCGGACGATCGGAGTCCCCTTCAGCGCCAGCTGGTCGGTGGCCTTCAGCGCCGGCTTGAGCTTGTTGAGGATGGGGACGAGGCCGTCGAGCGTCGGGGTGGCCTCGCGCGTGAAGCTCTGCAGGTTGGCGAGCGTCGTGTTCGCCAGCGCCAGCGTGGGCGGCAGCTTGCGGGTGGAGGCACGCAGCGCGCCCTCCTGGTTGGCCAGTGCCTGCAGGGTGGTGTTGCCCCGGCGGATGACCTGCGCCAGCTCGGTGTCCTTCTCGGCCGTCGCCGCGGTCAGCGTGGCCATGCTGTTGACCAGGCGCCGGAGCTCCGTGCGGCGGGCGGCGATGGCGCTGGTGACGCGGCCCAGGTCCTCGGCGGTGGGCTTGAGGGTGCGCAGCACGTTCTGCAGGTCGTCCTTACGGCCGTCCAGGCCCTTGTCCACGCCGTTGACGAGCACCTGGAAGAAGGCGCGCGTGTCGGTGTCCAGCACGGCGGTGAACTCGTCGCTGTCGACGGGCGGCGCGGTGCGCGCGACCGGGATGACGTACTTGTCGGGGGCCACGCCGGCCTCGCGCGTCCCGGGCGACAGCTCGACCTGCATGTCCTTCAGCGGCGTGTTCGGGATGAGGACGGCGTGCGCGTCCTTGAAGATGTGCTCGAGCTTGTCCGGCTTGATCTGCATCTTCACGATCGCCGAGCCCTGGCGCAGGGTCACGTCGGTGATCGTGCCGACCCGCACGCCGGCGACGTTCGCCGGCTGGCCCAGACCGGGGTTCAGGCCGGTGGCGGTGCTGAACTCGGCGTTGACCGTGTAGAAGTCGGCGAACGGGTTGGCCAGCCGCTGCTGGGTGAGGATGTAGCCGCCGGCCAGGGTCGCGGTGACCATCAGGAAGCCGATGACCAGCAGCCACTTGCCGTTGTCGCGCAGTCCCTTGGCCATCAGCGCCGGCCCTCCGTGGTGGCGTTCACGTCGGCGGCGATCTGGCGCAGCGCGTCGCGGAGGGTCGAGCTTGACCCGGTGGAGCCGCCGACCGAGCGCTCGACGAGCTTCGGGGCCTTGCCGGTGCTGCGGGTGCTGCCGCCCGGCGCGGGGAACGGGGTGCGGGACTGCAGGTTCACCGGGGTGGCGTCGCGGCAGGCCACGTCGGGGCGGAAGGGGGACAGCTTGCCGTTGCCCAGCCACTGCGGGGAGGAGCCGGTGATCTGCGGCCCGAGGCCGACGAGCTGCCCGACGCCGGGCACCGATCCGAGCGCGACCGACGATTCGCCCGCGGCCGCGAGGTAGCGGACGCTGGGGCCGTTGGCGTCGAAGGACTGCGACGCGCCCGAGAGGCCGACGGTGGCGTGCACCAGGTCCTGCCACACGGGCCGGTTCGTGGAGTTCGGCCCGTCGTTGATCTTCGTCTTGAGGGTCGGCAGCGCCCGGTCGGAGAGGCAGTCGCTGACCGGGGTGACAAGCGGGAACAGGGTCTGCAGGCGGGTGCTGAGGGTGGGCAGACGGTTGATGGTCGGCGTGAGCTTGGTCAGCAGGGCCGGCAGCGCGGGCGAGCGCAGCAGCGGCCGCGTCTCGGTGAGCAGCTGCGAGACGTGACGCAGCGTGGCCGGCGTCTGCGGCAGGCTGGGGCGCAGAGCGACGGCGAAACGCTCGATCGAGGGCAGACCCGCCCGGATCGTCCGCAGGCGCGGGATCGCGGTCTGGGACAGCAGGTCGGCCTGGCGGATCCCGTCCTGCAGGCTGGCCGACTCGGAGGCCAGCGCCCCGCTGGTCGTGTTCAGCGCGGTGATCATCTGGCCGAGCTGGCGGTCGTTGGCGGCGAGCGTGCCGGTGATCGTGGTCAGCGAGGCCAGCAGCTCGGAGAGGTCGTGGGCGCGGATGCCGCGGGCGGCCTGGGCGATCTGCGCGGTGTCCCTCAGGGCCGGGACGAACGGCTTGGCCGAGTCACCGAGCGCCTTGGCCGCCCCGCCGTCGGTGCCCTCGGCCACGTTGGTGATCGTCCGCTTCAGGGATTCGCGGGTGGGTCGGTCCAGCGACGAGAGGATCTGGTCGAACTGCACCGGGACGCTGGTCTGGCCCAGCGGGATCGTGCCTCCGTCGGCGAGCTCGGGCACGCTCGGGCTGCCGGCGCGCAGCTCGATGTAGAAGCCGCCCTCCAGGAACAGGCGGGGGCGCACGCGCAGCGTGGCGTCCTGGTGGATGGGCAGCCCGTTGTCCTTGAACTCGAACTCGATCTCCGATGTGGTGCCCGGACCCTTCTTGATCCCGACGACCTTGCCGACGTCGACGCCGGCGATGCGTACCGGGGAGCCCTTGCGCAGCTGGCTGGAGTTCGAGAACACGCCGGTCACGCGGTACCCCTCGACGAAGGGCACGCGCTTGGCGAAGGAGAAGTACACGGCGGCGAAGATGACGACAAGGCCCATGAGACCGAGCACACCGACGCTGACGCGCTTCTGGGGACCGCGCCGCAGCTCGCTCATGGCGTGCTCCCGATGTACCCGGCACTCCGGCCGCGGGCGCGAGCGGCGCTCGGCGGGCTGGTCGTGTCGGTGGTGTTGGACTGGGTGCCGGCGGGGGTCCCGATGGCCTGGCCGGGGGCGTACGGCTCGTTGCCGGCCTCGCACTCGTCGCGGTTCTCGCGCGGCGCAGTGGTGACGTGCAGGTTGGCGGCGGGCGTCTTGGCCTGCATGTCCTGACCGGTGTTCAGGAGCTGCAGCTGGTTGAAGTAGGAGCCGTCGGTGTCACCGACGCTGACCGCCGAGTAGGCGTTGCGGAAGGCGATCGGGAACAGGTTGCACTGCAGCTGCGAGGGCAACACCGTGTCCAGCGTCTGCTTCACCGTGCTCACCGTCGACGTCAACGTCCGCACCGACGGCCG